>JADBON010000065.1:0-6197 GCA_015656305.1 Alistipes sp. | reverse complement strand
CGTTGCCCAATTAGCAGAGGAGAAGGTAGAGGATGATGTTGACGGAGTGGATAAATAGCATTGTGGCAACTCTCTTTGCCTTTGATGACCAGGTTGTGGAGCGACTCTTGGCGTTGTTGCGCTATGATGCACAGTCGCCGTTGACGCTCACAACGGGCTTCTTCCTACTCTCGTTCCTAATCTTCGGCATTGGCTACGTGGTGGTGCGCAACAGGGCGCATCTGCGTACGCTGTATGTCGTACTCTTCTCGTTGTACTTCTACTACAAACTCTCGGGCGTATACTTGTTGCTGCTGCTTTTTGTTGCCGTTAGCGACTTCTCGATAGGTCGCTGGGTGGCACGTCGCAAGGCGAAGCAGAAGAGTACGGGTGGCGCTGTGGCGCTAAGCGTAGTGATAAACCTCGCAATACTTGTCTACTTCAAGGCTACGGACTTCTTTGTAGATGTTGTGAATAACCTCTATGGCTCGGGAACGCTCGATTTTGAGAGTGTTGTTGTGCCTGCGGGAGTGTCGTTCTTTGTCTTTCAGTCGATAGCCTATGTTGTGGATATAGCGCGAGGCGAGATAACGCCTCTGCGTCGCTTCTCGGACTACCTCTTTATGTTGTCCTTCTTCCCGAAGATGTTCCTCGGACCTCTTGTTAAGGCGAAGGAGTTTATACCACAGATTGAGGCCGAGAGGGTGGTGGTTACGCGCGAGGATATGGGACGTGCCGTATCGCTTATCGCGGGCGGTATTGTTAAGTATGCCATTATCGCAAAGTCGATAGGAGTGTTGTTCGTGGCTCCAGCCTTCGCGGGCGAGATGGGTGATAGTGGTGTTGTGGCGCTTATGGCTATCTATGGCTTTACGTTACAGATATATTGCGACTTTTCGGGATACTCGGATATTGCGCAGGGCGTGGCTCTTATGATGGGCTTCCGCCTGCCTGATAACTTCAACGCCCCATACCACTCGGCAACGATTACGGAGTTCTGGCGTAGGTGGCATATATCGCTCTCGACGTGGCTCAAGGAGTATCTATATATCTCGCTCGGTGGTAATCGCAAGGGTGCGTTTAGAACCTACTTCAACCTTATCATAACGATGTTCCTCGGAGGTTTGTGGCACGGTGTGGGGTTGACGTTTATGGCGTGGGGTATGCTGCACGGCGTGGCGCTGGCGTTGCATAAGGTGTGGTTGAGGATTATCCCTGGCGCAAAGGCTTTGGGTAGGGATATGAAGCCCCTATGGCGAGTGCTGGCAACACTCTTTACCTTCCATCTGGTTGCCTTCGGATGGTTGCTCTTTACGGCAAAGGATATGACGGTAGTGGGGGAGATGCTCCACAACATTGCATATAACTTCTCGGTGGCGGATATCGTGCCGATGATGGAGCGTAGTGGCGTGGCGTTTGTGATTATGGCGATAGGCTATCTGCTCCATCTGTTGCCACGACGCGCGGATGAGGCACTTCGTAGAGGTGTTGTTGGTGTAGGTTTTGTGGGGCAGTGTGTGATAATGGTAGTGGCAATATGGATGGTTGTGCAGTGTAACGCTATGCTTGCGGCGGAGGCTGGTGCAGCAGCGGGATTGCCTATATACGCAGCATTCTAATGAGTATGAATATGAACGATATACGATGGGATTGGCCGCTTTTCGAGGTGCTGAACTTCGATGGCCCAGAGTGGTTGGATACGACGATGACTGCCATATCGGGCGTCAAGATGTGGGTGCCACTCTACATACTTATTATATATATGGTGTGGCGCAACTATGGTTGGCGTGGCGTTGTTGCGCTTGCGGTGGCTATGGGTGTGGCAATTGGCGTGGCGGATATCGTTGCGGGAGTCTTCAAACATCAGGGCCCGCTGGCAAATCTACTGCCTAATTTCCCTGCGCGACTACGCCCTATGTATAGCGAAGGGTTGGAGTTTGTGAGCAACGGATACCATACGGGAAATCTCAATGGTACGGTGTCGGCACACACCTCAACAATCGTAGCTATCACAATAATAGCGATTTATGGCGTTCGCCGCGTGTGGTTTAGCGTTGTGATGCCTATGGTGGCTGTGGCTATCTGCTATTCGCGTATCTATCTTGCTTGTCACTTCCCACAGGATATCTTGCTTGGCGCTTGTGTGGGTGTAATGGCTGGAGTATTAGGCGTTTGGCTATTTAAAGGTGTGCAGAAATTGACAATAAAAAAGTGATAAAAAAATAGAAAATTTCGAAGATGTGCGCCAGAGATAGCTGTGGCGCACGTTTTTGTTTTTTGTGAATAAAGTGTCGAAAAAATATATCCGCAAAAATTGGGATATCACGTAAAAAATACCGAATTTTGTAGACCGAATTGCGCCTAATTATTGTGGTCGGGCGTGGAGTGTGACTCCGAAAGGCACTTATTATTTGGAAAATAATAACAAAAAATATATATAAAATGAGTCAGAAGTCTAATACAGAGCAGCTTGCAAAAGTATCGTATGAGGATGCTGTAGCTGCCTCGAAGAAGTATTTTCAGGGCGATGAGCTTGCTGCACAGGTGTGGGTAAGCAAGTATGCGTTGAAGGACTCCTTCGGAAATATCTATGAGTCGTCGCCAGAGGATATGCACCATCGTATCGCAAAGGAGTTGGCTCGTATCGAGGGTAACTACCCTAACCCACTCAGCCACGATGATATCTTCGCGTTGCTCGACCACTTCCGTTATGTTATCCCACAGGGTGGCCCTATGACTGGTATCGGTAACAACCTTCAGGTTGCTTCGTTGTCGAACTGCTTCGTGATTGGTCATAAGAACCCTGCCGACTCATACGGTGGTATCTTCCGTATGGATGAGGAGCAGGTGCAGCTTATGAAGCGTCGCGGTGGTGTAGGTCACGACCTCTCACACATCCGTCCTACAGGTAGCCCAGTGCTTAACTCGGCGCTCACCTCAACAGGTATCGTGCCATTTATGGAGCGTTACTCAAACTCTACACGTGAGGTTGCGCAGGATGGCCGTCGTGGAGCGTTGATGCTTTCACTCCTTATCAAGCACCCAGATGCCGAGAACTTTATCGACGCAAAGGTGGATACTGGTAAGGTAACAGGTGCTAACGTATCTATCAAGATTGACGATGAGTTTATGCGTGCTGCAATCGCAGGTCAGCCATATCGTCAGGAGTTCCCTATCGGTGCCGAGAAGCCACTTCTTGCACGTGATATCGATGCAAAGAAGCTTTGGGATAAGATTATCCACAATGCGTGGAAGTCTGCCGAGCCAGGTGTATTGTTCTGGGATACTATCATCCGCGAGAGTGTGCCTGATTGCTATGCTGATGAGGGTTTCCGTACCGTATCTACAAACCCTTGTGGCGAGATTCCTCTCTGCCCTTACGATAGCTGTCGTTTGTTGGCGTTGAACTTGTTGAGCTATGTTGAGGCTCCATTTACCAAGGAGGCAAAGTTCAACTTCGATTTGTTCAAGAACCACGTGGCAAAGGCTATGCGCCTTATGGATGATATCATCGACTTGGAGCTTGAGAAGGTTGACCTTATCATCTCGAAGATTGCTTCTGACCCAGAGGATGATGATGTTCGCCGCGTAGAGTTGGAGTTGTGGCATAAGATTCGTAATATGGCTCTCAAGGGCCGTCGTACAGGTCTTGGTATCACCGCAGAGGGTGATATGTTGGCAGCTCTCGGCCTTCGCTATGGTTCGGAGGAGGATATCGACTTTGCAGTAACCGTACACAAGACTTTGGCTGTTGAGGCTTACCGTGCTTCAGTTGCTATGGCTAAGGAGCGTGGTGCGTTCGGTGTCTTCAACTTCGAGAAGGAGCAGGGTAATCCTATGGTAGAGCGTATCCTCGAGGCAGCACCAGAGTTGCGCGAGGAGATGAAGAAGTATGGCCGTCGTAACATCGCTATGCTTACTATCGCACCTACGGGTACTACATCGCTTATGTCGCAGACTACATCGGGTATCGAGCCTGTGTTCCGCCCAGTATATAAGCGTCGCCGTAAGATTAACCCATCGGATAAGGAGCAGGTTGCTACGTTCGTGGATGAGACTGGTGAGAAGTTTACAGAGTATTACGTATTCCACCACCAGTTCGTAAAGTGGCTCGAGATTAATGGCTATGACACATCGAAGCTTCAGACAATCTCGGACGAGGAGCTCGACAAGTGGCTTCAGGCATCGCCATACTACCACGCTACGGCAAACGATATCGACTGGGTTGCAAAGGTGAAGATGCAGGGTGCTATCCAGAAGTGGGTTGACCACTCTATCTCGGTTACCGTTAACCTTCCAAACGAGGTTACCGAGGAGCTTGTAGCCGACGTATACCGCACTGCGTGGGAGTCAGGCTGTAAGGGTATTACGGTTTACCGCGATGGTTGCCGCGATGGCGTGTTGATTGACGTTAAGTCGAAGGATGGTGCAAAGAAGAACTGCTCGAGCGTTGATACTATCCGCCGTCCAGAGTCTATTCCTGCTGATATCGTACGTTTCAAGAACGGTAAGGAGGATTGGATTGCCTTCGTAGGTAAGCAGGATGACCGCCCTTATGAGATCTTTACAGGTAAGATTGAGGAGGATGCGATGTATATTCCAAAGACTATCACACGTGGTAATATCCTCAAGGTTACAGAGCCTAACGGCACAAAGCGTTACGACTTCCAGTATCAGGACCGCTATGGATATATCAACACCATCGGTGGTATCTCACGTCTCTTCGACGAGGAGTTCTGGAACTACGCGAAGCTTATCTCGGGTGTTCTCCGCTATGGTATGCCTATCGACAAGGTAGTGCAGCTTGTGGATGGTCTTCACCTCGATTCAGAGACTATCAACACTTGGAAGAATGGTGTGGAGCGCGCTCTCAAGCAGTACATCAAGGATGGTACTCGTGGTAAGGGTCGTTGTCCACAGTGTGGCCAGGAGAATATGGCATACCAGAATGGTTGCTTGACTTGTATGGCTTGTGGATATTCAAAGTGTAACTAATAGTAAAAGAGGCCTCAATCGGGGCCTCTTTTATTGTTACCATATTTCAAAAAAATACCCCACCCGAAAAGGTGGGGTAATTTTGTAAGTGGGCAAGACCTTTACATCTTAAGGCGGAGGTCTACGCTTGAGCGTGAGGCGCTCTGAGCTGAGGTTGTGTAGCCCAACTTCTCAAGAAGCTCATTGATGTCGCGGGTGCCATTATTGAACGAGAATGAGAATGGCTCAGATACCCACATCTCGCTATAATTACCGCGATAGTCCATAGTTACGGCACACATAACATAGAGCGTGTCGTTTACGCCAACGAACAAGCAGCTACGCTCCGAAGTGTACTTCACGACGTCTGCCTTGATATACTCCATATCGCCTGTTACAAGCTCCTCAACCTCGTAGGTGTTCATAAATACGAAGCCGCGAGGATCCTCGGTGACAATCTCGGCGCACATAGCATACCAACCCATACTCTCGAACATACCATACTGGTAGAACTCGTCAGGCATTGCGGTCTCCAACGCTAAAAGGCTATAAGGACCTGTGATGTTAACACCCAAGACGCTATTCTCGCACTCGCCCTCCTCCTCGGTCTTAAAGTCGTAGCGGAAGAGGTCGGTTGTTACAACGCCACCATAGTAGCCAAATGCCAAGGCAACGTACTCCGTATTAGGCTCAAGACCTACAAGGGTGGTCTCGATAGTGCCACGGTAGGTGTTGCCGCTGAGGTTGAAGCTGCATAGCCAGTCGATAATCTGCTGATTCTCGGTGTATGCAGGAAGGTCGCTCTTCTTAAGGAATGTAGCCACGTAAGGCTCCTCGTCGTTAGATGCTGCAATACAGATATCGGCAACACGAACGTAGCAGTTCGAAACGCTGATGTCGATAGTCATATCCGAAGGCTTCACCTCCTCGGTGCGGAAGTGTGCGAAGTAAGGCTTTGTAGTAACCTGTGGCAGACCGTCAATCATCTCGATACCGTAGAATATCATACAGTAGTTTGTACTTGCCTCCTTAAGCTCCGAGTAGCTATCAGGGCCTTGCAAACAGATAAGCTCAAGGAGGTTCTCTGCTGTGTAACCCGACTGCATATACATTGTGATAAGGCTAACCCAGTTGTTTGCCAACAGCTTGCAGTAAGCATCATCAGGTGTAGTACCCTCTGGACGATACATATACTCACCCTCGGCGAAGATTTCGATGTAGTACTTACCATCCCAATTCACAGG
>JADBON010000151.1:0-4076 GCA_015656305.1 Alistipes sp. | reverse complement strand
GTTCATTCGCTCACGAACCTCCTCACGCTTCTCCTTACGATATTTAGCACCCTTTGACTTTGTACCCTTTGCTGTAAGACGAGCCAAGGTATCCTTAATCTGCTTTGATACCTCCTCATCCGAAACCTCTGGACGCACTACTGGCTTTGGCTGTTGCTTCTTCTTTGGTTTCTTCGACTGTGGCTGTGCTGGCTGCTGCTGTGCGCCACCACCCTGCTGTGGCTGTGCGCCACCCTTACCACCTTGTGGCTTACCACCCTGTGGCTTACCGCCATTTTTGCCACCCTCGCGAGCGACATTCACCTTCTCCTTCTCGAGACGCTTACGCTTGTGCTTGCCACCAGGAGTCATATTCGACACATCCATAGTACCCAAAATCTTTGGGCCATCAAGTGTTGGTGCCTCTGGGCGGAATAGTGAATCGCGCTTTGGCTCCGCTGGAGTCTCAGCGCTCTCTGGCTGTGGCTTTGGTGCCTCAACTACAGGCTTTGGCTCCTCAACAACAACCTTTGGTGTCTCCACAACAGGCTTTAGTGCCTCGGCTGGAGTCTCCTCCGCAACACGCTCACGCTTGCCATCGAGGTCAATCTTACCCAAAATCTTTGGACCACGAACCTCATCCTTAACGCTGATGGTGTTGCTACGTACGATAACCTCTTCCTCCTCGCTCTCCTTACCCTGTGACTGAATAGTTACGCTACCCTTCTGCTGAATGCGCTCACGTACGGCATTACGCTCGTTACCTGACTGACGGGTGCGACCGAACTCCTTCTCGAGTACGGCGTATACCTCTGGTGACACGGGTGAAGATGGTGAGCAGTCGCTCTGCAAACCCTTACGCTGGAGAAACTCCGCGAGAGTGTTGAAACCCACCTTAAACTCCTTGGCCACCTGTATAAGCCTTATTTTTTTGCTATTATCCATTCAATATCTCCTTTCATTAATCGTTATCAAACTACTCGAACTCTGCCTTAAGGATTGCCACTACCTGCTCTGCCTGCTCAACCTCGAGGTCAGCGCGCTGTGCAATCTCCTCAACCGACAACTCCAATACGCTCTTAGCGGTGTCGCAACCTGCATTCTTGAGAGCCTCGATAATCCAACCCTCAATCTCGTCTGCGAACTCCGTAAGTGCTACATCCTCCTCCTCAATCTCGCGGTAAACGTCGATATCGTAGCCTGTAAGCATCTTCGAAAGACGGATATTCAAACCACCCTTACCGATAGCCAACGACACCTCCTCTGGCTTGAGGTAAACCGATGCTGTCTTGCGCTCCTCGTCGATTACGATAGACGAAATCTTCGCAGGGTTCAACGAACGCTGGATAAGCAACGATGTATTTGAAGTGTAGTTCACCACGTCGATATTCTCGTTACGCAACTCCTTTACGATAGTGTAGATACGCGAACCCTTCATACCCACGCAAGCACCTACTGGGTCGATGCGGTCGTCGTAAGACTCTACGGCAACCTTCGCGCGCTCACCAGGGATACGTGCGATGCGCTTGATGGTGATAAGACCATCGAAGATCTCTGGCACCTCCTGCTCGAACAAACGCTCGAGGAACTGGTTGTCGGCACGCGAGAGGATGATACGTGGCTGGTTGTTGTTCATCTCCACAGCCTTTACGATAGCCTTGATAGCATCGCCCTTGCGGTAGAAGTCGTTAGGAATCTGCTCGCTCTTTGGCAATACGAGGTCGTTACCCTCATCGTCGCGTACCAAAACCTCCTTCTTCCATACCTGGTAAACCTCACCTGTGATGATCTCACCCACCTTCTCAGAGTAAAGCTCAAACAAAGCTGCCTTCTCGAGGTCGAGAATTCGTGATGCGAGGTTCTGGCGGAGTGACAACACTGCACGACGACCAAACTGTGTCATATCAATCTGGTCTACGTACTCATCGCCAAGGTCGTACGATGGGTCGATAGCCTTCACAGCCGAGAGCGAAATCTCGGTGTTAGGGTTCTCCACAGCGTCATCCTCAACTACGGTACGGTTACGCCAAATCTCGAGGTCACCCTTCTCTGGGTTGATGATAACGTCGAAATTCTCATCGCTTTCGAACTGCTTCTGGAGTGCGTGACGGAATACATCCTCCAACACACCGATGAGGGTGTTGTTGTCGATGCTCTTCAACTCCTTGAACTCAGCAAAGTTGCTGATAAGATTAATGTACTTCATTTTCTCGTTTATATTTTGTTTTAGTTATATTTTTCTTGGTCGATTGGTGATGGGACTACTTAAAGTCGAGGTACTCCTTAACGTACTTTATCTCCTCCCACTCATACTCCTTTGTAACCTCTACGGTCACCTTACGCTTCTTACCCTCTACGGTCTGCTTCTCCTCGTACGAGAGTACTATACCCTTCTCGTTAGCATCGTTGAGCTTCGCGAGAATCTTGATGCCATCCTTAAGAAGCACCTCCACAGAGTTGCCGAGAATCTTCTTGTACTGACGAAGAAGCTTAAGCTCCGAGCCGATACCTGCCGAAGCCACCATAAGTGAGTAATCCTCAACCTCGCGGTCAAGTTCCGCCTCGATGGCACGGTTTAGCGCAGCACAATCCTCCAACCTTACTGCCGTATCGCTATCAATAAGCAACTCGATGTCGCCCATAGGAGATGTTTTACACTCCACAACAAACATATCAGTCTCCTTTAGAAACTGGTCAGCAATCTCTATAACTCGCTTTGCGTCAATCATATATCTATCAAAAATGTGTGTTAACGTGGGATAAATCTACGAAAGAAGGGGACTATTAGCCCCCTTACTTTCTCTCAATCACGCTACAAAGGTAGCAATAATTTTCGGTTTTCCAATATTTTTCGTCACTTTTTTCAACCCTCTACCCTCACATTTTCAGCATCTTGGGGCTTGTCAAAGGGCTACTTATTCATCTTTGCCCAAGTATCCTTGAGTGTCACCGTGCGGTTGAAGATTAAACGCTCTGGCGTAGAGTCCTTATCGACGTTGAAGTAGCCAATACGCTGGAACTGCAAATAGTCATAAGGCTTCGCCTCGGCGAGGTAACGCTCAACGTAGCACTCCGTAAGCACCTGAAGCGAATTCTCGTTAATCATCTCCTGCATAGCCTCCAACGCCTCGCAGCCACGCTCCTTGCGGATAGCAGCCATCTCGTCACGTGGATTCTCCACCTTCCAGAGGCGGTCATACAAGCGCACCTCGGCCTTGATGCAGTGGTCGCAGCTTACCCAATGCAAGGTCTTACCCTTAATCTTACGGTCGCTACCTGGCATACCCGAACGAGTCTCTGGGTCGTACTCCGCATATACGGTTACAACATTACCATTCTCATCCTTCTCGCAACCTGTACATCTTACGATGTAGGCATTCTTAAGACGCACCTCCTTACCTGGAGTCATACGCTCAAACTTCTTCGATGCCTCCTCCATAAAGTCGTCGCGCTCCATCCACAACTCGCGGCTGAACTCGATGATATGTGTACCTGATGCTGGATCCTCAGGGTTGTTCACAGCCTCCATCTGCTCCACCTGGCCCTCTGGGTAGTTGGTGATAATGAGCTTCACAGGGTTAATAACGGCACTTACACGTGTAGCACGCTTATTAAGGTCGTCACGTACGGCGCTCTCGAGCAATGCCATATCGTTAAGCGCATCATAAGTCGTATAGCCAATCTTATCTACGAAGTTACGGATAGACTCTGGCGAGTAACCGCGACGGCGGAAACCACACAACGTAGGCATACGTGGGTCATCCCAACCATTCACCAACCCCTCCTTAACAAGGATAAGCAGATTACGCTTACTCATAAGCGTGTAGTTGAGGTTGAGCTTATTGAACTCATACTGACGTGGACGCTCATCCGATGGGTCAACACCCTCCTTCACCCAATCAACAAACAAGTCGTAAAGTGGGCGGTGAGGCACAAACTCAAGGGTACACAACGAGTGAGTAACACCCTCGAAGTAGTCGCTCTGGCCGTGTGCAAAGTCATACATAGGGTACACCTTCCACTTGTCACCTGTACGGTGGGGTGGGTGGTTCACAACACGATAGATAATAGGGTCGCGGAAGTGCATATTCGAGCTT
>JADBON010000015.1:0-13598 GCA_015656305.1 Alistipes sp. | reverse complement strand
GATGCCCCACGTGTAGCTCGCCATCACTGCTGCGGTGTTCTGCGGAGCGTAGGGCAGGTAGTTTCCCGCATAGTTTGCCGTGCCATCATCGTAGTCGCGGAAACGTGCGTTGGTATATCCATAATCAGCACGGATGTTCAAACCCTCATACGCATACTCAGCCGAAAGCTCCACGCCAAAGCTACGTGCGCGTGCGGCGTTGGACATCATACGTCCCGTGTTATTTCCCTGTGGAAGTACGGTCACCTGCTGGTCGAAGCACTCAATCCAGAAGAGCGAAGCGTCGAGCGTTAGCGACTTGATAGGTTTTAGATGTGTGCCCACCTCAAAATTCCAACTCGTCTCAGGCTTGTATTTTGTCGCCGATGCAGAGTCGTATGTCGCAGTACCCACACCATCAAGTGCCACACCTAAGGCCTCCATCATATCGTTCATCATCTGTACTTGGAGGATGTCCGAGAATATCTGCGTGTTGTAGCCGCCACTCTTATAACCACGTGTTACCGTAGCGTAGATATTGCCATTGTAGAGGTTGTACTCTACCGCAATCTTCGGAAGTATCTCGAAGAAATGTTGCCTCTCCGTACCCATAAAGTCGCTACGCAAATCTTTGTAATCACTCATCGTAAGGTCGAAGCGATAGGGTACCGTAGCGTGTGAGTGGTAGTGCATAGATGTCTGCTCGTAGTCGAAGCGTATGCCTGCGGTAATGCACCAATCTCCTACGTCATATGATGACTGATGATATAGCGCAGCGCCCGCCGTAGGGATACGAAAGTCGCTTGCGATAACAAAGTTATCCACCCCGAACATCATATTATTGTTAGGGAAAACCGTATGGAGTCCGTTGTTTATGTTGCCGAGTATCAGCTCGTTAATGCCATCCTTCTTAAACGTTACTGGAGATGACATATCAAGCAACTTGCCAAAGATAAATGCTCCCGAGAGCCACTGATAATTCTGTCTATTGTCTGCATTGCGGATTACAATCTCCTCGGTTAGGGTATGCTCTCTCTGCATCTGTTGCATCGTGAACATCGACTTTGTGGAGAAGTCCTGGTCGAGAGTCATACAATCATCGAGATACTGATAACTCGTGATGCTCGACACCGAGATATTATCGTTGTGGTAACGTGCCACGAAGCCTTCGTTTATCGTAAGACGCTCATAACCCGAAGGGTCATTGTAATTCACCGCTTGGGTAATTCCTGTTTCGGGGTTGTAGTTGTGGTAGGCATAGCCACCCTCGTTTGTATATCCCACCGAGAGGCTATTGTCGAAATCCCATAGGCCCTTATGTCCCAACAACCTCACTCGCACCGAGCCACTATTACCTCTATCACACATCTCGTCGGTGTACTCATTTACGAAGTGACCGCCATCGTGGTTGAAACCTGCAGCAATGGAGATTCCAAAGTTATCGGTTGGGCGAGCATAATATCCCACCGAAGCACGTGCCGACGTCGCTGTTGAGTACTCCGCCATAGCACGTACACCCTGCCACACCATAGGCGATAGGGTGGTAATGTTCATCACACCCCCCGAGGTATTGCGGCCATAGAGCGTACCCTGCGGGCCACGTAGAAGCTCCACGCGGCGTATATCGTAGAAGTCGAAATCAAAGGAGTTTTTGTTCATCAGCGGCACATTGTCGAGCGTTATGCCAAGCACAGGCTGGTCGATGCGCGAGCCGAAACCACGAACATAGATAGATGATGTTATGGATGAACCGTAGTCAGGCTGATAGAAGTTTGGTGCTATTGCCGTTAGCTCCTTTACGGATGATACTCCACGCTCCTCAAGTTTTAGCATCGTCATAGAGGTTGTGGATATGGGCGTAACGCGTCTATCGCTACTCTTGATAGCTGCCGTAATCTCCACCTGCTCAATATCTCGGTGAAGGGTATCTACGGGTATCTCGGCAGTTGCAGATGTCGCCGAGAGAAGTAGAAGTATCGTTACTATATAAATATATTTTTTCACGTCTGCAAAGATACACCAACCGCGTAAAACCTGCAACTATAATTTATTATAGTAAGCGGGCAAAAGGAAAAGGGCCACCGAGTAATCAGCAGCCCTAAGGTTCATATAATCGCAATAGGATTACTTCTGAAGTGGCATCTTATCCAAGCGACGCTGGTGACGACCACCCTCGAACTCTGTCTCAAGCCAGATGTTAAGCATCTCGAGAGCCTCATCGTTAGTGATGAAACGTGCTGGCATAGCCAATACGTTAGAGTTATTGTGCTGACGTGAGAGCTTTGCAATCTCAGGAATCCAGCAGAGAGCAGCGCGAACGCTCTGGTGCTTGTTCAAAGTCATAGAGATACCCTCGCCAGAGCCGCAGAGAGCAACACCGCGCTCCAACTCGCCATTGTCGATAGCCTCGCCAAGAGCGTGTGCGAAATCAGGGTAGTCACAAGACTCCTCAGAGTATGTACCGAAGTCTTTAACCTCGAAACCCTTTGTTGAGAGGTAACCTACCAAAAACTCCTTAAGGTCGTATGCTGCGTGGTCGCAAGCAATACCAATTTTCTTGTCCATTTCGTATAAATTTTTTGGGTTGAATGTTTACTCCTTTGATGCACGCTTACGGTCTACCTCCGAGAGGAGAATCTTACGAAGACGCATAGACTTTGGTGTAATCTCTACGTACTCATCCTCGCGGATATACTCCAATGCCTCCTCCAACGAGAAGATTACAGGAGGAGCGATTGAGGTCTTCTCATCCGAACCTGATGCACGCATATTTGTAAGCTGCTTAGCCTTTGTTACGTTTACGGTGATATCGTTCTGACGCGTATGCTCACCAATCACCTGGCCACAGTAGACCTGCTCCATAGGTGAGATGAAGAACTTTCCACGGTCCTGAAGTTTGTCGATAGAGTAGGCGTATGCTGTACCTGTCTCCGAGGCGATGATAGCACCTACAGAGCGGCTCTCAATCTCACCCATCCAAGGCTCGAAGTCCTTAAGGCGGTGTGTCATAATAGCCTCACCTGCCGTAGCGGTAATCATCGACGAGCGAAGACCGATGATACCTCGTGAAGGGATAAGGAACTCAAGACGAGTTCGCTCGTTTGCCGACTCCATATTCACAAGCTGACCCTTGCGGCGTGTGGTAAGCTCAATAACCGTACCTGCGCAATCATCAGGGCAGTCTACCGTCATCTCCTCCACAGGCTCGCACTTTACTCCATCAATCATCTTTGTGATAACCTTTGGCTGACCTACCTGAAGCTCATAGCCCTCGCGGCGCATAGTCTCGATAAGTACCGAGAGGTGCAACACACCACGACCATAAACCATAAACGAATCGGCATTCTCGCCTGGCTCAACACGCAATGCGAGGTTCTTCTCCAACTCGCGGTCGAGACGATCTTTGATATGACGTGATGTCACGAACTTACCATCCTTACCGAAGAAAGGTGAGTTGTTGATGGTAAAGAGCATCGACATCGTAGGCTCATCAATAGCAATTGGTGGCAGTGGCTCTGGGTTTGTGAAGTCGCAGAGTGTATCGCCAATCTCGAAGCCCTCGATACCTACTAAGGCGCAAATCTCACCGCACTCCACGCGCTCTGCCTTCGCCTTACCAAGACCCTCGAATACCATCAAATCCTTAATCTTGGTCTTAACCAACGTGCCGTCGCGCTTTGCGAGTGTTACGTTCTGGCCCGCGCTCAACGAGCCACGTGTAACCTTACCCACTGCGATACGACCAACATATGGCGAGTACTCAAGTGATGTGACGAGCATCTGCACGCTTCCCTCCACGCTCTCTGGCTCTGGAATCTCGTCGATGATAGTATCGAGGAGTGGTGCGATAGAGTCGGTGCGCTCTGTTACTACGTGTGACATCCAGCCCTGCTTTGCCGAGCCATAGATAGTCTTATAGTCGAGCTGCTCCTCTGTTGCGCCGAGTGTGAACATAAGGTCGAAAACCTGCTCGTTAACAACATCTGGACGACAGTTCTCCTTGTCTACCTTGTTGATAACTACGATAGGTTTCTTACCCAACGACAACGCCTTCTGCAATACGAAACGAGTCTGAGGCATAGTGCCCTCGAATGCGTCAACAAGAAGGATAACGCCGTCGCACATATTCAAAACACGCTCCACCTCGCCACCAAAGTCGGCGTGACCAGGGGTGTCGATGATATTAATTTTGTAGTCCTGATAGATTACCGATACGTTTTTTGAGAGGATGGTGATTCCTCGCTCACGCTCGATATCGTTGTTGTCCATAATGAGGTCGCCGCTCGTATTCTCGTTGTCGCGTAGGAGATTACCAAGCATAATCATCTTATCAACGAGGGTTGTCTTACCGTGGTCTACGTGGGCGATAATTGCAATATTGCGTAGTTTTCGCATACTTAATAATATATTTTAGACGCGACAAAGATACAAAATCTATTCTAAAATTAAGCATAAAAAAGGCGAAAAGTAACCCTTTCGCCTTAATGATTTTCTATGCCTATTACTGATGCTCTGGACGAAGTAAGTCCTGAACAACCTTTACAGGCGAGAATGTTGAGATTGGTACCTCCACAAAGAGTGTATTCCAATTTGCCATTGCGCCGTTCCACAAACCTGGAAGCTCCTGTGCGCGAAGGTCACGACCACCTGCCGACTTCTGCGAGATGAAACCAGTCTTTGGGTCGGTATATTTCGTAAGGTCGTACTTCGTGCCATCGTAGCGCTGCACACCACAAACCAAGTCAACAGGGTTGAAGTGTGTAGCCTCCTTCATAAGGTGCATATCCTCCTTTGCAATCTGGCTTGACTCGGCAATCTGCAACTGCTCGCGGCCCTTCTCATCACGTACCCAGAATGGACCACCACCAGGCTCACCCTCATTCTTAACCATACCGCAAACACGGATAGGGCGGTCGAGGCTCTCGATAATAAGTTCGCGTGAAGCACCCTCCGGAAGTCGGCAGCATAGCTCGTCGCGAAGGAATGCGATAGCCTCCGCAGACTTGTCCTCACCCGCTGCAAATGCCTTCAAAAGCTCGAACGAACGTGCCTGAAGACGGAGCAACTCGCCAGCCAAAACCTTCTTAAATGTCACAGTATCAGGCTTGCGCTCATCGGTAGTTACGTTGTCGATATTCTTCACGAAGATGATGTCAGCATCGAGTTTATCGAGGTTTGTGATAAGTGCGCCGTGACCTGCTGGACGGAACAATAGTTTGCCATCATCGGTGCGGAATGGCGTGTTGTCGAGGTTAACTGCGATAGTATCTGTTGCAGGGCTCTGCTCCGAGAACGATACGTCGAACTTAATGCCGAACTTCTGCTCGTAGTAGCTCTGGCGCTCCTCAAGAAGAGCAAGGAAGCCCTCCTTATGCTCTGGAGATACGGTGAAATGGATAGCCGCACGCTCGCCATTCGAAGCGTAGAGAGCAGCCTCAACAAGATGCTCCTCAACAGGCTTACGTACACCCTCCTTATATGCGTGGAAGGTAACGAGTCCCTTTGGCTTTGCGCCGTAGCACAAACCATCAATGATGATATTGCGTACCACATCCTTATCGTCAATCTGTGGATTGAGATACTTCGCCAACTCGGCAAAGAAGGCAAACTTCTCAAGGTTTGTGATAAGCTTGTCGATACCCGCCGTACGCTTGTCATCGTTTACATACTCGAACAACTCCTTGAACATACGTGTTGCGGCACCCGATGCTGGTACGAACTTCACACAACGAATCTTTGAACTCTGCGCATCATAGCAAGCCAAAATGTCGGCAATCTCCTCCTCGGTAAACCTGCGGATGCCATCGCCACACGCTGCTGCACGTACGATAGGGAGTGAAGGGAAGCCAGCTCGGAAATTTTCAATCTGCTGTTCTACTTGAGCCACAGTCAATCCGTGAGCCTCAATCTGTCTAATCTCTTCTTGTGTAAACATAATAGCCTATATTTATTAGTTGTTTCAAGCTGTTTTATTGCACTTGCTACGCAATATTGTTGTAAATAGTTCCCAAATATAGCAAAAATTTTTTAACTTTGCACTATGAAACGTATTTATAATGATATTAATTTAGCTTCTCGCAACAGTTTTGGTGTTTCGGAGAGTGCTCGCACAATCGTGGAGTTCGATTCTGTGGAGGATTTGAAGGAGATATTTCGTGAGGAGCGTCCCGATAAATGGTATGTTCTGGGTGCTGGAAATAACACCCTCTTTACCAAGTATTACGATGGTGTAATCTTTACTCCTACCTGCTCTTCGTTGACCATATTGCAGGATGATGGTGAGTGTGTTGATGTGCGTATTGAGGCGGCACACGACTGGGATACGCTTGTGGAGTGGAGTGTGAATGAAGGTTTGTGGGGCATTGAGAATCTCTCGGCTATTCCTAGCTCTGTGGGTGCTGCTCCAGTACAGAATATTGGTGCTTATGGTTCTGAAGTAAAGGATGCGATAACCTTTGTTGAATACTTCGATACCAATACGTTAGAGGTTGTAAGACTCTCTAACGCGGAGTGTCGTTTTGCATATCGTGAGAGTATCTTTAAACAGGAGCTTCGTGGTGTGGCTATTATCCTTGCTGTGGAGATACGCCTTTGCCGTACGCCACGTCCAAATCTCGGCTATGGCGATGTGATTAAGGAGGTAGAGGCACGTGGTGGCGCAACGCTTCAGAATATCCGTGAGGCTATATGTGCTATTCGTGGCCGTAAGTTGCCCGATCCAAAGGTGCTGGGAAATGCAGGTAGCTTCTTTAAGAATCCTATTGTGGAGCGTGGTGTTGCTGAGAAGTTGTTGGCTGAGTATCCAGAGATGCCGTATTACCCTGTGCCAAATGATGAGAGTCGTGTAAAGCTTGCCGCAGGTTGGCTCATCGACCGTACGGGCTTGAAGGGGTATCGTGATGGTAATGTCGGAGTTCATCAGAATCAGGCTCTGGTGTTGGTAAACTATGGCGGTGCTACGGGTGGCGAGGTTATAGCTTTGGCAAAGTATGTGTCGGAGTGTGTAAGGGATAAGTTCGGCGTGGAGATATCGCCCGAGGTTAATCTATTGTAGGTATGTTGCTTATTGATGGATTTGAGAAATATATAGAGGAGAACGAACTCTTTACCCATAATGATAAGATTTTGTTGACGGTATCGGGTGGCGTTGACTCTATGGTTATGATGGCTCTTGCTGCTGCTGCGGGCTATCGTTTTGGTGTGGCGCATTGCAACTTCCAACTTCGTGGTCAGGAGAGCGACGAGGATGAGAAGTTGGTGGAGCGCGAGGCTAAAAGATATGGTGCGGAGTTTTATAATAAGCGTTTCGATACTACGGGCGAGATGGAGCGTACGGGAGAGTCTATGGAGATGGCTGCACGTCGTCTGCGCTATACGTGGTTTAGGGAGCTTTGCGAGGAGTTTGGATATACGGCTATCGCCATTGCGCATCATAGCAACGACTCTATTGAGACCTTCTTTATAAATATGCTTCGTGGTACGGGCTTGCGAGGTCTTACGGGAATTACTACCCAGGTGGGACATATCGTGCGACCTATGATGTTTGCAACGCGCAAGGATATACACGACTATGCCATTGCCCATCACATTCCTTTCCGTGAGGACTCATCAAATCGCACAACGAAATATCTGCGCAACAAGGTGCGCTTGGGTTTGATTCCTATGCTTAAGGAGATTAACCCACGCTTCACGCCGATTATGCGCCGAAATATTGCGCGCCTAAGTCAGGCACAGGATTTTATCAACGCAGCAATAGATATTGTCAAAGGCGAGGTGCTGGAGCAGAATGGTGATATCTATCGTTTGAAAGTGCCTTCGATTCGCCCTACGTTGCCTCGTAACTACGTTATTTATGAGATACTTAGCGCGGAGTTTGGCTTCAAGGGTGATGTTGTGGATTTGCTCTGCCACGCCTTGGACTGCGATGCTACAGGACGTAGGTTTTATGCACGTGAGTGGGTAGCAGTGGTAGATAGAGGCGACGTTGTCGTTGCGCGTATTACGGAGGATGACAATTGCGAGACAGTTATCGAAAAGGGTACTGTGCGCTCCTATGCTGGAGGCTCTGTGCTTTTCTATGAATATTGCGATATCGACTTTATTGATAATCTCGACCAGGGCGATAACGTAGCGCTATTGGATGCCGATAAGTTGAAGTTCCCGCTTCGTGTGCGCCGCTGGCAGGAGGGCGATTGGTTTGTGCCATTCGGAATGTCGGGACGTAAAAAGTTGAGCGACTACCTTATCGATAAGAAGGTGTCGATGGCCGAGAAAAGTCGCCAATTTGTGCTTCTCTCGGGCGATGATATCGTGTGGGTTATTGGCCGAAGGTTGGATGACCGTTATGCCATTACGCGCAAGACCGAGAATGTGTTGAAAGTAGTTCGAGAATCACTGTAGTTGGATATGGCAAAGTCATTGAAATTCAGCGATGCTATAGCTGATTATAATACGATAATGAAGGATGTCGAAGCACGCCGCTTCGCACCTATATATCTCTTGTCTGGCGACGAGGGTTACTTCATTGATGCCATTGCTGAACGCCTTGCAAATACGATTCTCAACGAGGCGGAGCGTAGCTTCAATCAGGTGACTGTTTATGGTCAGGATAGCGATACTGGAAAGGTAGTGATGCTCTGCCGTCAGATGCCTATGATGGGTTCTTATCAGGTGGTTATCGTGCGTGAGGCACAGCAACTTACCAAGATTGAGAATCTTGTCCATTATACCTCGAATCCGCAGCCGTCAACAATACTTATCATCTGCTATAAGAATAAGGAGCAGGGTAGAGGTATTGATAAGCGCACGGCATTCTACAAGAGTTGCCAGAAGAGTGGTGTTGTCTTCGAGTCGGTGCGACCACGCGAGTATGAGATAGATTCGTGGCTCGAGGGTTTTATCTCCTCTTCGGGTTTGCGTATCGAGCCTAAGGCCTTGGCGATGCTAAAGGAACACGTGGGTATGGATATTGGCCGTATGGTGCGTGAAATTGAGAAACTACGTGTGTCGATGCGCGAGGATGAGAAGATTGTTACGGATTCGCATATCGAGCAGTATATCGGTCTTTCGAAGGAGTTTAATAGCTTCGAGCTTAACGATGCGGTTATGAAGCGTGACGTGGGGCGTGCTATGCGCATTGCGGAGCATTTCTCGCACAACCCCAAGAGTTATCCCATCACGCAGACTATTACTATCCTCTTTGGTATGTTTCAGCAGCTTTTCTTGTTGAATTATCATATGTGGCAGTCGCGCCGTAGGGGTATTCCTATGCCTCAAGATATGGAACTTATGCGTGCTGTTAGGGCAAATAATACCTTTGCACTTCGTGAGTTAAAGGCGAATATTGGTCGCTGGAATGGCCCGCAGTTGTTTAAAGTTTTAGGACTTTTGCGAGAGTATGATGCCAAGAGCAAGGGTGTGAATAGTGGTGGTTTGGATAATGGCGAATTGCTTAAGGAGTTGCTCTTGAAGATATTTATGTAACCCGCGAGAAATCGTTGAATATGAATCTGTTAGTATGGGATGATGGTAAGTTGGTAAAGGCGTCGGAGTATCGATGTCCTTCGAGCTATGTCCTTCAGCGAATCCATACTATTGGCTATAAGGCGAGTAATATCCATCGTCACATCGAGCTGCTCCGCGAAAGTTCTGCGGAGTTGTTTGGCTTTATGACGCTTTGCCGTGCCGAAGATGCCTCGAAAATCATAGCAAAGCTTCTCGAATTATCTCGTGTATCGCCCAATTTTAGTTGCGCTGTGGCAATGCGCCTCGATGCTGAGGGACATCTCTCGTTTGAGGTGGAGTATCCTACATATTACGAGGGAGCGTCGTTGCGAGCTAAACGTCTGCGAGGCACAGTTTTTCACACCACGCATCCCGCATTTATGATGCAAAACTCAGTTACGGTGGCTGTGGATGCTATGAGCGAGGGGCGTATCATAGGCTTTGGCGATATGCCTTTATGGGTAGATGAGAAGGATGAGGTTATAAGCCGTCCGTGGCGACCTATTTTTGCTGTCTATCACAATAGGGTATATACCCCTGCGGAGTACGATAGTGTGGAGTTCTCGGTGGCGCGTCAGGCTATCGCTTCGGCGGGCTTCGAACTTGTTGTACACCCTCTGCCTCTCAAGTCGTTGCAGCGTATGGATGAGGTTTTTGAGGTTGATATTATGGGTATCACATCGCTCTATACTATTGATGAGCATAGATTGCTCTTTATGGCTACTGCGCAGGTTGCCGAACAGATGCAACCGAAACGATAAAAAATAGGATGCTTTTCACGGCATCCTATTTTGTTTAGATATTGTTTATCGCATAGAGATATGCTCCGAGCGATACTGCGTTACTTGCTCCAATATCCGAAATCGTAACTCCCACGCGCTTAACAGGATCGTAGACAACCTCTTTGTCGCTGCCATAGACCTTAATTTTTGTAGACTTGCCGCGCGCAAACTCCTCAAACTCACGCTCATCATCAAGATTATATACCTCCATCTGTACGCGGTTAAGCGTATCGCCCGACATTGTCTTAATCTTTGAGCGCATCTCGCTGATAAGTGCTGGCATAAAGTACTTCGAAGCACCCGCCAAACCGCCACCAATCACAATGATGCCATCCATCAATGTTACTGCCGTAGCCATAGCATCACCTGCTACGCGACCTAATGTTGCAAAGGCCTCCTTTGCAGCCTCGCTATTACCCTCGAGATTCCCCTCGGCAATGTTGTAGATATCCTTTGGTTCCAACTCGCGCTCATCACCCGAAAGCTCCTTATATACGCGCTTCACAGCACGGATAGCGATGCCATCCTCAACAATAAATTCTGGGTTGTCGCGGTGCTTAAGACAGAAAATCTCAACGCACGAATTATCGCCACGGTTGAGTGTGCCGTCCATTACGAAACCAAAACCGAAACCTGTACCAAATGTGAAGCCGAGAAGGTTGCGATAGCGTTTTGCTGAACCCGCCTCCTCGAGCATACGGTTGATGCGTGGTAGCGCGCCACCTGCAGCCTCACCATAGGCGAAGAGGTCAGCGTCGTTGTTGATGAATACGGGGATTCCGAAGTGCTCCTCGAGCATAGGACCAAGTGCTACACCATCGCGGAATGATGGGAAGTTAGGTAGGAAGCCCCCGATAATGCCATTGCGATAATCTGCTGGGCCAGGGAAGGCGAAGCTTATGGCAATAGGCTTCTCGCTCAACTTTGCAATGATAGTCTCGAAGCCCTTGATAAGGGTGCTAAGACAAAGATCGAGGTCGTGAGCCATAGATGGCATAGTTATGCTTTCGGTGCAGGCCTTGCCGTCCTGCATTGCGTTAAAAACGAAATTTGTGCCACCAGCGTCAAGCGTGACGACGATTGGCTGTGGGGTATTCTCCTGTTTCATAACAACAAAGATAATGATAATTATTCGATTACGCAAAGTAATTTTTAGAAAAAGAATCGAGATTCTGCATAAAAATCTAAAAAAAAGAGTTCCGAATGGTTTGTTATTAAAAAAATATAGTATAAATTTGTATGATTTTTTAAAGGCTGTAGAAGGCTACGACGTGAATTGACGTAAAAGAAAACAAAAATAATATATAACTTAAAACAACTTACTATGGAGAATAACAAACTTCAGGAGCTTACACAAAAGCTCTACAGTGATGGCTTGGAGCGTGGTCGCGCGGAGGCTGATCGTCTTGTAGCAGAGGCTAAAGAGGCTGCAGCGAAGATTCTTGCTGATGCAAAGGCCGAGGCTGAGGCAATCGTTAAGGGTGCCGAGGATCGTGCTGAGGATGTGGCAAAGAATGCTATGACCGAGATTTCGTTGGCAGGTCGTCAGGCTTTGACAAAGATTAAGGCAGAACTCGCAGAGGCTGTGATTATGAAGACCACAGGCGCTGCTGTTAAGGCTGCAACTATGGATGCTGCGTTCGTAAAGGATATGTTGTTGGCTATGGCTAACAATTGGACAGCATCGACCGTAGATGTATCGCTCAAGGCGTTGCTCCCAGAGGAGAAGCGTGCGGAGTTGGATGCTGTAATGCAGTCAAGCGCCGCAGAGTTGGCAAAGGCTGGTATTGAGGTGGGTTACACCAAGGATATCAAGACTGGCTTTAAGCTCGGCGAGAAGGATGGTGGCTACTACATCGCATTTACTGACGAGAACTTCGACGCTTTGTTGAAGGAGTACTTGCGTGAGAAGGTGTCTAACATACTCTTTAAGTAGTCTATGTTCTCTACGGAGTATTACTGTTTGGTAGCGAGTCTGCGTGAGTGGACGCTCGACTCTGATACCAAGGGCTTCGATGTTCGCGAGATACTCGATGAGATTCTCGACGAGCTTACGGCTAACGACCGCAAGGCTGTGGAGTTGCTGTATGCTTACTACGACTGCGAGAATATCATCGCGTTGCGCAACAACCGTAATCGTCACAACGATCTCGGTAATCTTAGCATCGAGGAGCTTAAGGATGTACTCGAAAACCGCAACTATGCTAAACTCCCAGAGTGTGTAGCAAAGGTTGTGAAACTCTATAATGAGGCAGACGATGAGGAGCGTGATGAGGAGGTTTCGCTTGATGATAACTTCCAGCGTGCACTCTTTGATGCCTACTACAAGGACCTTGCAGCTTCGAAGGCGAGCTTCCTAAATAAGTGGGGAGAATTCGACCGCACGCTTCGCAATATCTCGGCTGCTGTTGCGGCACGCGAGGCAGGACGTGCGATTAAGGATGTAACGGTAGGTGGTGGTGAGATTGTGGCACAGTTGGCACAGTCGTCAGCCGCAGATTTTGGTCTTCGTGGCGAGTTGCAGTATATCGATGCTGTAATCTCGGCTATTACCGAGGAGCAGAATATCGTGGAGAAGGAGCGTAAAATTGATGCTATCCGTTGGGCAGAGGCTGAGGATATCGCCGTCTACGACTACTTCACAATCAACTACATTCTCTCATATCTTGTGAAGGTGAATATCGTGGCACGCTGGACACTCCTCTCACCAGAGGTGGGACGTGAGATGCTCAATAAACTTATTGCGAGCCTCGATGCTTCAAAAATTGTTGAAAAGCAAGCAAAACAATAAAACTACATAAACGAATGAAAACATTAGGACGTGTAAACGGTATTATCTCGAACATCGTTATCGCCAAGGTTGACGGTCCGGTGGGACAGAACGAGATATGCCACGTATATTGCGGTGATATACGTATGATGGCAGAGGTCATCAAAGTCGTAGGCGATGAGGCTTATGTACAGGTTTACGATAGCACACGTGGTCTTAAGATTGGTGATAAGGTAGAGTTCGAGGGCCATATGCTCGAGGCTACTCTTGCCCCAGGTCTTTTGTCACGTAACTACGACGGTTTGCAGAACGACTTGGAGAAGATGGACGGTTTGTTCATCAACCGTGGTTCTATTACCGACCCAATCGATTTTGATGCTTCGTGGGACTTCACTCCATTGGCAAAGGCTGGCGATAAGGTAACTGCTGGTGACTGGCTCGGTGAGGTTAAGGAGCAGTGGGTTATGCATAAGATTATGGTGCCTTTCGTAATGCAGGGCAACTATACAGTAAAGAGCGTTGTTGCGCAGGGTACATACAAGGTAACTGACACTATCGCAGTT
>JADBON010000237.1:0-2777 GCA_015656305.1 Alistipes sp. | reverse complement strand
TCGGGAGCATCAATCTTCGGAGGTCTTATCTCAAAAGGCATCAGATGTCACTCCCTTGCTCTATGGTTTTGGTGATGGAGTAAAGCTTCGCGTCTCCCTTTCCGACAAATCGGAGGCGGAAATGGTCGCATCGGCGAGGCTTTATCGGCACGGAAAAGGTCTTAAGCACCGTACCCGTGACCATCGTAACGTACTCCCACTCGCCGACCGAATCATACTGAACGAAGATATGTACCGTCGAACGTATGGAAAGCATAAGTCTCAACAGCACTCGGGATACGTATTTTTTGTCGGGCATATCCGTGCCGATGATTCCCGTCTCAGCCATCCACTCGACTTCACCCTCCTCAGGAGTGCCGCTTCCAAGAACGGTCTTAATCTTGTTATCGGCAAGGTCGATGAAATAAAGCTCTCCACGATGCGAGCAGAAGCTCTTGCCGTGAAGCTCGTCCTCTCGGTGCCACATATTTTTCGTGGTATCGTATGCAAACAGGCTCCATCGGTCATCGGAATTTCTCATAGAGATGTAATACTTATTGCCGCACACGCCTGCCGAGGCTTCGCTGTAGACCACCTCTCCGAGCGGAGCGGATATTTCTATGGGTAGAGAGCCATCGTAAGCACAGACCGCGCTACGCGCCTTGTAGTAAAGAATCTCGTTTACTATGGCAAGGCTGTCCGCACTTCCGTTTTGAACGCCTCTGCAAGCCGTGTTCTGCACTCCAAAGGGGAGCGCATCGCCGTAGATCTTGTGGAGGCAGGTCTCTTTGAAAAACAAAGGATGACCAAGATACGTTATAGCTCCGGTGAAAGCTCCGTCCGAGCCAACACCGACCGCATAGCTGTCGGTAGAAACGCCCATAAAGCTCTGCCAATTCTTAAAATCGCCTAGCTTCGATGCGTAGATCTCATTGACAAATTCACCGTTGTTTGCGAGTCCGTAGCGGCATCCCCAAAGTCGGTTGCCGGACTCAACCACAAAGTCCATAATAGGCATCTTTCTCGATATAGTAATATGGTTGCTTACCGTAGTCTCACGAGAGATCAGACCGATTACAACGATATAATCGTCTTGTCTCTCCCATATCGTCATCGAGCCGTCGATCTCCGCAAGCTCGTCTTTGGTGGTATTGTCCACGGGGTCTCCCACGCCGTTTGTGATTTCGACGTCCTTAAGACCCGAGATGTTGACTCCGTCGTACTGATTGAAGCGCTTGCCAATACCCGTAGCCTCAATACGGATATAGGTAGTAGCAATTTGCACCCACATACCACTTGTAGCAGAATACTGCTTGAGGGTGTGCGGAGTTGTCGAGGTGTCAAGCCACAGCGCCATATTTGCAATAGTGCCCGAGGGCTCTTCTGCTTGGGTATACTGCAACGTATAATCGCTGCCGTCAAGCTTTGCAAGGGTGAATTTAACATTACCCTCGCTGACGTACTCGAAATCAATATCACCGCAGTCTGTGGGATCTTCGGTGTTGACGTACTTGCGATCAGGCAATATGATAACGTTCGCGCCCATCGATATCATCCGCTTCGGCTCGTGCGAGAGTGCTATACCCTCAACGGGAACGTTATCGATATAAAATATCCCGTTGTCGACGTGACAAAGCTTATTCTTGGAGATGATCCCCAAGGGCTCTATAGCTTCTTTGTATATTCCTCTTTTTCCTCGCGGAGAAAGCACGGGATAATATGTCGAGGTCAGATTCTTCATATCGAAGAACTCCCCGACTCCGATACGCAGATTATGGTTGTAGCCTCCGAAGGCATCCGTCATCTCTCTTGTCGTATCAAGCTCGTTGAGTATAGGATATCTCATCCCTCTCCCTCCTTTCAGAAAAATCTTAATTTCTGTGTCAGCGGCATATTGCGCCGGTTGTAATAGTTTGCGTAGGCGTTGTACGCGGCATTGTAATTGGAAATACTGTTGTTATATCGCGCGATCTCGGAGTTAGAGTAGTCTATGCGCGATTCAAGCCAAAAGACGTACACCTCATCGTATGGCGCGGGGACGAGCAGCTCCGTATCCGCGTCCGTTTCGGGATCATATCCCTTGAAAACTACCTTGTCGGCACCCTCGTGGGTGTCAATGATCTCAACCTTGATCCTCTCGTCAAGGTCCTCAATCCATTTGGCTTTCTGCTCTTGCGTGTAGTGGTTAGGCTTCAGCTCGTCAATCTTGCTGATTGCTTCGGATAAAGTCATTGCATCCTCCTTATTTAGCAGCGGGACGCGCATCTCGCGCGCCCCGCTCTACTTTTAAACCTGCTTATTGTAGGAAGACATACGGGTCATTGCCACGTATCTCATCTTCTGCATATGCTCGATCTGCTGTGCCACACATTCAGGCACCTTTACTCTTTCGCCCTTCTTGACGATAAAAGTACGCATATTTACAGAGACGAAGAGATCTTCCTCATCAGGTCTGATCTTGGGAATATATACCTCAACCATCTTTTCGGTTGCGGGAATGTTTTCATTAGCCATTATAGCCTCCTTGTTTTTGAGGGGAGGGGATCACCCTCCCCTATAGGTGTTATCAGTTAGCCTCAGCGGTCTTGGAGAAGGCTGCGGAGCAAGACTCAACACGAACAAGGTAGTTCGGGATGAGAAGCTCAGCGGTCTTGGTCGCCTTCCAACCAACGGTAGAACGCTGATTGAGGGGGTCGGAAGTACCGCCGCTGCCAAGCTGCTTAACGAAGGTCTCGAGACCGCCACCGGAGATCTCGGTTACACCGTAGGCACCGTCACCAAAGATAAGGGTACCGAAT
>JADBON010000265.1:0-2497 GCA_015656305.1 Alistipes sp. | reverse complement strand
GCTCCGTTGGAGATAACGGGCATATATGAGGAGCACATCGACCAGCTACCTCCCGATACTGAGTTTGTCATTGCAGTCTATGGCTACTATGCTGGTGCCCCAACCACAGATCTCTTTGTCTACCATTTTGCTACTGCCAAGGACGGCAAGGGCGAAAATCGTATTGTAGATGTTAAATTCTCGGCCTACGACATGGCTGAGGTGGTGGCTATTGAGCCATACTATAAATCAATGTTGGGCTATGCCGACTACTTCCTATCCATGGATGTTGAGACTCTCATGTCGGCCCCTACGCTACATTTCGAGCTATATGCAAAGTCGCAGTATGATAGCTATACGCATGAAGATATCCTCGAAAGCATATTGGAGTATGCCTATACCTCATCGCCAGATTGGGCCTTGTGCACCTACGATAGTGAGTATGTGCTCTGCGGTGTTGCTGAGGACGAAAACGGATATGTCGGCGAGATGTATATCTCTGAGCCTATATCCTTCTCACGAGAGCAGGTGGGCGATGCTCAGGAGTTTGTGGAGTTATATAAGGAGTGGACTAACTAATGAGACTTAGGGAGTACGTACCATACTATAAGCGCTTGCTGCACCTCGCCGCACCCGTTGTCTTGGCGCAGGCGGGGCAGCTGACAACGCAATTTGCCGATACGGCCATGGTTGGTAACTATGGTGGCGAGGATGCTGTGCCCCTTGCCGCTGTGTCGTTGGGTAGTTCTCTCTTCTTGCTGATATATCTTGCTGCCATGGGCTTTGCTATGTCTATCACGCCACTCGTTGGTGAGCATTATGCCCGTAATGACCGTCGTATGGTTGGCCATTTGTTTCAAAATGGCATCGCCTACTCACTAATTATTGGCGTAATATCAACCGTTATAGCCCTTGCCCTGCGCCCCTTTATCGGTGTTCTTGGCGAGTGGATGAGTGGTGCGGGTAGCGATGTTACCTTGGTTACCGACATGGCGCTACCGTACTACGATATGTTGGTGTGGAGCATCATGCCACTTATGATATTCCTTGCTGTTAAGCAGTTCTTGGAGGGTATCGGCAATACCAAGGTGGCGATGTGGATTACACTTGTGGGTAATTTCCTTAATATCCTTCTCAACTGGGTGTTTATCTTCGGTAAGTGTGGCTTCGAGGCTATGGGTGCTGAGGGTGCAGGCCTTGCAACGCTTCTGGCCCGTGTGGTGCAGATGTTGCTCATCATCGCTTACTTCTACCTATCACGCCGTCTGCGCATCTACCGCTCATTCTTTAGCTCCGAGGCACTTAGCCGCAAGCTTATGCGAAAGTGTGTGGCTATTGGCTTCCCTATCTCGTTTCAGATGGTGCTGGAGTCAGCAGCCTTTATCCTCACCTCAATCCTTGCCCTCTCGTTTGGTGCTGCTGCGTCGGGTGCTATGCAGGTATCGTTTAGCATCGCTAATATCGCATGGATGATTACCGTGGCTATCGGCTCGGCATCGACTATCGTCGTCTCGCATATCTATGGCTCGAAAGACCGTAAGCACCTCAGACCTATGGTCAATGCTACCTACCACCTCGGCTTGCTGTGGGCTACGCTTATGGCATTTATGTTTGTCTTTTTGCGCACCGAGCTTGTCGGTATCTTTACCGACAATGTCGAGGTTATGGCTATCAGTGCAAACCTACTTATTCTTATCGCTATCTACCAATTCTCCGACTCGGTGCAGGGACTCTCTATAAGCATGCTTCGTGGCTTGCAGGATGTGAAAATTATCATGCCTATCGTGCTTTGCTCATACCTTATATTAAATATACCCCTCGGTGCACTGCTCGCCTATAAGTTTGATTTAGAGTGCTACGGACTCGCCATAGGTCTTATTATCGGTCTTAGCTCGGCTGCCGTTATGACCTTTATTCGTGTTAGGCGTGATGTCCGAAAATTCGAGCAGGGGCGCTCTAAAAAGTAGTTAATCTGTTGTATTTCAGCTGATTAAATTATTGAGTACACAACTGCTTGATAATCAGCACTATGAAAAATTGATATTTTCGTAGTGCTTTATTGTGTTTATTATCAGTGTGTTATAAAATGTCTTTCGGAAAAACTCGATGCTCAAAAATTTGGCTGTGACGGGTTCTGATGCTATCTTTGCATTAACGAAACTAACTAAAACTCGACCCAATTATGAGTAACGTAAAACTAAAGGTGGGCCTACTCGTTGCAATGCTCTTTGTGGTGGGAGCATTTAGCGCCGAGGCACAACATACCTACCAGTTCAGAGATTCGCTCGGCGTCTATACCGTCAAGTTCACGCCACATAGTCCCGACACTAAGTTTGCTAAGTCATTAACTAAGCCCCTTGCCCCAGGCACACACGATGTGCGCCTATCTACGTTATGGGGCAGCACTGGTCGCTATGGCTATAATACCATTAACAACGAGATATTCTTTATAGGCGACATGGATCTTGAGTCGTGCTATTTCGGTCCGAGTCACTACTATGCACTATCGCTAAGCTAT
>JADBON010000177.1:0-3653 GCA_015656305.1 Alistipes sp. | reverse complement strand
GCAAGGGCGTGGTTGTTGACACGCTCGCTATATGTCGTACCGCGCTCAACACCCGAGCCAAGGCTCACCATACAGAGCATATTTCCGGTCTTAACCTCCATAACCATAGCAACGCCAAACGAGGCCTGCTGCTTGCGTAGCATCGAATCAAGACGCTCGTGCGCCATACGCTGAAGTCCCGCGTCGATGGTTGTGATGACATTCGCACCATTCTCCACAGGGCGGTTCTTCCTATCTGCCACACGTGTCCAGAAGCCGTGTGCTATCCACTGCTCCTTGCTCAAGCCATTCTTACCCGCAAGGTTGTCGTTGTATAGTCCCTCAAGGCCCGAGCCCGGTACCTTCTTGCCATTTACGACGATGGTGTCGTAGCGGCCGATGGTCTGACGTGCTATATCTCCCGAAGGGTAGAGACGCTTATCGTGAGGCTCCGCGCTAAAGACATAGCCCATATTGCCGTTGAAGATAGGGTAGTTACGGCGCATCATATTCCACTCGTCGATGGTAATCGTACGTGGCAGAATCTTATACGCACGGCGCTTCTTATCCTTGCGCTCTCGCTCCGAGATAAGGCGTTGACGATACTCCGCCTCCGAGATATATTTGTAGTTATGCTCCGCAGCATCCTCAGGCGTGAAGTGCGCCGCAAGGAGTTTCGAGAGAGAGTTTACGTTCTTCTGATACGCCTCCGCATCGGCATCTATCATACCCTCCGAGCCGAAGTCGAGCAATATGCTATAACGCAACGACGAGATTGCCAAAGGTTCACCATCGCGCGAGAGAATCGTGCCACGATGTGCCTCAATGTCGCTATAACGGTAGATGCCATCCTTCATAACCTCGGCGTTGTGACGCACCGAAGGGCTGATGGCGATAATCCATACGAAGCGAAATATAACCGCGATGCCACAGATGATAAGTAGGGCATACAACGACTTAACACGAGAGATGATGTCGTGCTTCAGTGTGCGTGGGCGCTTTGGCTTACTTGCCTCGGCCTTGCCGCTATTTGTGCTTTTATTCTGTGCCATAAACTACTTTTCGATTAATCTGCTCCTCTTCGAGAGGTCTACCAACTCTACGCCGTGGCTCTTAAGGCGTGCCGTTACAGCGCGCTTCGACGAGAGGCTATACTTCTCCTCCTCCTTCAGTACCGCACGCTCGTGGAGAATTGAGGCGTACTTCTCGCGCTGACGATACTCGCGGTTGGCGTTTAGCGACATAAACGTTAGGAAGATGCTGAAGAAGCACATAAACGCTATGGCGATGAAGTAGCGGTGGTAGGGACGTGAGTTATCGGGAAGGATGCGACCTGTGGTAATCATCGTCCAGGGGCTCATACTCTCGCTATGATGCTCCTCGCCCTCCTCATCTGTGAAGGGAATCTCACTCTCCTCCGCTCTGGCCTCTCTATTTAGCTGCTCCGCTCTATCGTAGTTAGCCCAAGGGTTGTTGTCGTCGCTGTTGCGCTCCTCCGAGCTATCCTCGTCGAGGATTACAACCTCGCGGCGTATGCGCTCTTGGTCGTAGTCGTATCTATTGTTTGGTGTCATTGTAGTCGTCTTGTGTTAGTTGTTTAGTCGAGGCGTTCTGCTACGCGGAGCTTTGCGCTTCGTGAGCGAGGGTTACGCTCAATCTCCTCGTTCGAAGGTGCGATAGCCTTACGTGTTATGACCTTGAAAGGTGTTGTGGCGCGACCAAAGAAATCCTTCTCGATAACGCCCTCGCTGTTGCCGCTACGCATAAAGTTCTTGACGATGCGGTCCTCGAGCGAGTGGTAGGACATAACTACCAAGCGGCCTTCGGGGTTTAGGATTTTGAGGCTCTGCTCGAGTGCCATCTTGAGTGCCTCAATCTCGCCGTTAAGCTCGATGCGCAGTGCCTGAAAGAGCTTGGTTAGGAACTTAGCCTCATCCTTTGGTGGGGTGCAGGGCTTCACCGCCTCGACAAGCTCCGCCGTAGTGGTGATAGGCTTCTCCTTGCGTGCGCGCTCTATGCAGTTTGCAATCTTCCACGTGGTGTCCAACTCACCATATTCGGCAAAGATTTTTGCTAAGGCATCATTTGTGTATGTGTTTACGATGTCGGCTGCGGTGCGACCGCCACGGGTGTTCATACGCATATCGAGGAGTGCCTCGCCACGGAACGAGAATCCTCGGTGCTTGGCATCGAAGTGGTGCGACGAAACGCCAAGGTCGGCAAGAATGCCATCCACACGCTCCACACCACGTAGGCGCAACGCTCCGCGCAAGAAGCGGAAGTTCGAAGCTACGAAGGTGTGACGCTCATCCTGTGGGGCATTGGCCTCGGCATCGGGGTCTTGGTCGAGGGAGTAGAGATGTCCCTCGGGGCCGAGATGCTTGAGTATCTCGCGTGTATGTCCGCCGCCGCCCATTGTGAGGTCGACGTATATGCCGTTAGGCTTGATATTTAGCGCCGAGATGCACTCGTCGAGCATCACAGGTACGTGGTATGTTTCGATGGCCATTTTGTGTAAGGTTTTTACATAGTAAAAATAACGCTGCTAAGGTACAAATTTTATCCTAAAAATTACAATTTTATTGCGATGAATTATAAACAAAATTCCGATTGCATAGCGACGGCTTCAGAAGATGTCGCTCAGGAGCTTTGTAAGGCGCAGTTTCTGTGTCGCGCAACACGCTGGAATGCTGCACTCTATACGTTCGATGGTGGGGAGTGTCCGTTGCTTATGCGCGAGGTGTGGAGGTTGCGAACACGGGCATTCAACAACGTGGGTGTGGCGATGGATGATGTGGCGCGCGTGGAGCTGGGCGATGTTAATGGTAACTTTCGGCAGTTGATTTTGTGGGATTGTGAGGCGGGGCAGATAGCTGGTGGTTATCGCTATGCTGTGGGGCGTGAGGCGGCGGTTTCGGCGCTCTCGCTCACGCGATACTATGAGGTTTCGGAACGCTTTGTTGAGGAGTTTTTGCCCGATGGTTTGGAGCTTAGTCGTACGTTTATATCGCCTGACTATCAGCGAAATGCGGGGATGCGGTCGCTCTATGCTTTGGACTCTCTGTGGGAGGGTTTGGCGAGGGTGGTGATGCAGTGTGAGGCGCGCTATCTCTTTGGCCGTGTGACGCTCTATCCGTCGCTTGGGGTGCGGGCGCGAAACCTTATTGTTGGCTTTATGCGCTACGCCTTTCCGCCGCGTGGGGAGCTGATGTGGGCGCGGCACCCTTTTCGATGTGGTATAAGTCGTAGAAGTTATGAGCGAATTTTTGTGGGTGACACCCTCGCGGAGAACTATAAAATATTGCTCCGTAGGGTGCGTGAGATGGGGCAAAATGTGCCGCCGATAATCTCCTCGTATATGCGTCTTTCGCCCTCGATGCGGGTATTTGATAGCTACCGAAATGGCGACCTTGGAGGTGTTGTAGAGACGGCAATAATGCTCTCGGTGGATGAGTTTTACGAGGAGATAAAAAGACGATATATGAAAAAGTAGCGAGCCTAATTTAGACTCGCTACTTAATTATTGTAAATCGTTGATATGTCAACTATTAGTAGTTCTCGATAACTGCCTCGAGGTACTGCTTCCAGATAAGCGCTGCACCACCCAAAATAGCTACATTCTTATCCTGGATGCCGCTCATCAAAAGCTTAACCTTGCCCTTGAAAACGCTTAG
>JADBON010000152.1:0-4052 GCA_015656305.1 Alistipes sp. | reverse complement strand
TGATACGGCCCATTTTGCCACCAAGAGCATCTATCTCTCTGACTATCTGACCCTTAGCCACGCCACCAACTGCGGGATTGCACGACATAGAGGCTATCTTCTCCATATCTATGGTGATAAGGAGTGTTCGAGAGCCGAGGCGTGCTGCTGCGGAGGCTGCCTCACAGCCTGCGTGTCCTGCACCGATAACAACTACATCGTAACTAAGTCTCATAGGTACTTCTCTCTAAGCAGTTTAAGGTATTTGTTCTCCATACGGCGCATATTCTTCTCGGCCCAAGGGCTCTTATCCTTATGGCCGCATAGATGCAGTGCTCCGTGTATGATTACTCTGCGCATCTCGTTGATAGGCAGTGCGTTATACTGTGGAGCATTATCTTCAACGGTGGCCACATCTATATATACCTCGCCTGAGACGATATGCTCACCTACCCTACCTTCGCGCTCTTCAAATGTGATGATGTCGGTAAAGTAGTCGTGGCCGATAAAGTCGCGATTCATCTGGCGGTGAAACTCCGAGCCACAAAAAATGTAGTTTATATCTCCTACCTGATAGCCCTCGGCGTTTATAACCTCCTCAATCCAACGGCGTAGGATAAGGCGTTTAGGTGGCAGGTAGGTGCAGTCCTGATTATAAAAGTGTATCATTGTAGTTAGAGTTTTTTGAAGAAGTCAGATACATAGAGTGGCTTTTCGGTCTTCGAATCGTATATAGCCAAGCGTACAAAAGGCTTGTCGTCGCTATCTACGCCAGCACCGATAACACCTATCTTCTGATCCTTCTTTACGACATCTCCCTTCTTTACGCATACCGAACTTAGATTTGTGTAGGTTACAAGATACTCGTTGTAACCGAGGAAGATGGTATATCTGTTAGTAAGTTTTTTGTACTGAATCTCCTGCACAAGACCCTCGTGAATGGTGCGCACGGCATCGCTCTTTTTGCCTGTGATGGTGGCTCCAAAGCCCTGCTCGGAGAGTGTTCCACCCTCCACAGGGAGGTTCAAGCCGCGGGTGTTACGCGAGAAGCCTGCACCCACCTTGTTGCCCTTAAGCATCTTCTGTAGTTCTGCTACGGCTTTGTCGTACTGCTGCTGCTGTTTGCGTTGCTCATCAATGGCGTTTTTCTCGCGTTTAGAGAGCTTATTATATGCTCGTTGGGCCTCTACCCTGCTATCCTCCAAAACGCGGCGCTCGCGCTTTAAAATGCGGTTTATCGAGTCGAGTTCGTCGATTTTCTGTTGTAGGGTCTCGCGCTGGCTGGCAACCCTTGCCGTCTGTGAGGCTATGCTGTCGGCTAAGGCTCTGCGCTCCTCGGTGATATGCTCAATTTCGGCCATACGGCGCGCAGCCTCGGTAAGGCTCTGTGAGGCAAAGAGATAGTTTGTGGCGTTGTTCTGGCGGTAGTTGCGATATGCTACGCGCGCAGCCTCGGCATATACCCTACGGTTATGCTCCAGAGCTTGCTCCAACGAGTCCACCTCGCTGTCGCACTCTTTGATATCGCGCTCCACGCTTTTGCGCTCATCCTCAACCTCTTTGATGTAGCCGTTGCGCATACGCATCTCGGCCTCTATGGCTGTGACCTGCTTCTTGGCGCTGCTCTTATCCTTCTTCACCCTCTCTACCTCCTCCTTGGCCTTTGCAAGCTCCCTCTTGTACTGCTCGGTACGACGGCGCTGCTCCTCGGTCTTTTTATCCTGTGCAACACTCGATAGTGGGGTAGCGAGGAGTAGGAGTAGGGTTAGTATCTTTACAATTTTCGACATTACTTCTTAGATTTTATCTCTTTAATATGGGCCTCCATAAGCCCCTTGTCGTAGCCACGCTCTACGGCCTTCTGCCAATAGGTCTCAGCCATAAACTTCTCACCTAAGGCCCACAATATATCGCCATAGTGCATAAGTAGCGAGTCGTCCATCTGCGAACTTAGTGTCAATGCCTGGCGCATAGCCCTCTTAGCCTCCTCGTTGCGACCTAAGCGGTGCAGTACCCAGGCGTAGGTATCAACATAAGAGGCGTTATTTGGTTTCAGCGTCATTGCGCGCTCAGCCATTGTAAGGGCCTCCTCCAAATTCTTATCCTTAAGACTCAAAAAATATGCGTAGTTGTTCAGCACCAAGGCATTATCCGCATCGAGTGTAAGGGCGCGTCTGTAGTAGCGAAAGGCGCTCTTGTCATCGCCCATCTCGTGGTACATATCTCCAATATTTCCCAACAGAGAGCTGCGCGCCTTGTTGTCCTTGACACCCGTCAATGCCCACTCCAAAACAGAGATAGCTGACTTGTAGTCGCCACGCTCGCTGCATATATAGGTGTATAGCGCAAGAATATCTACATCGTGTGGAAAGAGCTCTAATGCGCGTGCCATCTCCCTATTCATCAGGTCGTTATGTCCAAGATGATGCTCCAATTGAATAACAAAGAGGTAGTCCGCTGGGGTAACATTCTCATCATCGAGATGGCGTAGAAGATACTCCAGCGCCTCATTATGCTCGCCACCATAGATAAGGTGCTGGGCATAGATATTTATAACCTCGCGATTGTGTGGATACTCGATGGCCATCTGGCGTATTATGCCACCTACACGGTGGTAGTTCGTGGCGTAGAAGTTCATATCTGCGGTGTACTGCGATAGGCGGTGTAATTTAGTGCCAACATCGAGTTTGTCGCTACGGAAGAGGTGCTGCTCGTAGTCGAGCATACGGATGGTGTTGCCGATGCGCGAGTAGTAGTCGGCAATGGCTGTTATGGTAGCCACATTTGTGGTGTCGAGCTTGAAGGCTCGCTCGTATGTGGCACGAGCAAGGGAGTCGCGACCTGCAAACGAGTATATATCAGCGAGTTTCGTGATAGCCTCAGTGTCGTATGGGTGCTCCTCGATACGGCGCTCACCCTCACTTATGGCACGCTCATATTGGCGTGTTGAGAGTAGTAACTCCTGCTTTATATCTGCAAGATAGTAGTTGTATCCTATGCGCAGTTCTGCAGAGTCGAGTACCGATATTGCTGAATAGGGCATACCGTTGAAGCCATAGATGACGGCTAAGGCGTGGTACGAGCGGATATTCGTAGGGTCTATACGCATCAGGCGACGGAAGATAGGTATGGCGCGAGTATATCGTCCCGATGTGATTAGCTGCTCGGCATAATTTGCTATGTACCACTTGTTTGTGCTATCCGACACAAAGGCGCTATGGGCATAGCGTAGGCTCTGCTCGCGGTTGCTATCGGTGATACTTAGGTAGTATAATGCTGGGGAGTAGGTGCTATCTTTGACCACTATCTCCTGCCATATATGTCGTGCCTTGGCCGTATCGCGCCTAATGGTAAACTCCTTGACAGCATCTATATGGCGATAGCCAATGGATGTGGAGTCGGGTAGGGTAGTGCGCTCTTGTGCCATAGTGGTAGATGCTACCACCATAACACTCATTAGCATAGCTAAAAATATACCTCTTAAACTACTCATACCTAAAATATTAAGGGCAATAGGAGGTGTACTCTTATCGCCCTTAACACACTCCTAAATTATATTATAGTGCCGACTCAAACTGGTTGAGGAAGCGCACATCATTCTCGAAGTATAGACGCAAATCACCCACGCCATACTTAAGCATAGCGATACGCTCAATACCCATACCAAACGCGAAGCCTGAGAACTCCTTAGGGTCGATATTATTGGCTGTGAGGACATTAGGGTCAACCATACCGCAACCCATAATCTCCAACCAACCTGTACCCTTACATACGCCACAGCCCTTACCGCCGCAGATAGAGCAAGATACATCCACCTCGGCAGATGGCTCGGTAAATGGGAAGTATGAAGGACGCATACGAATCTGTGCCTGCTCGCCAAATAGCTCCTTAGCGAAGTACAACAACGACTGCTTCATATCGGCAAACGATACATTGCGGTCGATGTAAAGACCCTCAATCTGATGGAAGATACAGTGTGCGCGGTATGAGATAGCCTCGTTACGGAACACACGACCTGGGCATATTACGCGGATAGGAGGCTTCTGACGCTCCATGGTGCGCACCTGAATAGA
>JADBON010000255.1:0-2589 GCA_015656305.1 Alistipes sp. | reverse complement strand
TGTGCGGCGATATGCTCCGAATCTACACGATTCTTGGCACAGCCGAGAGTTATGATATTTACAATCTTCATTGCGAACTATTTTTTACCAAACAAGGCCTTAACAAACTGATGGCGGTCGAAGATACGAAGCTGGTCGACACCCTCGCCGATACCGATATAGCGCACTGGCACCTTGAAAGTGTCGCTAATACCGATCACCACGCCACCCTTGGCAGTACCATCCAACTTGGTGATTGTCAACGAGGTAACCTTTGTTGCCTGGGTAAACTGGCGAGCCTGCTCAAAGGCATTCTGGCCAGTCGAGCCATCAAGTACAAGCATAACCTCGTGTGGAGCATCGGGAATAACCTTCGCCATAACATTGCGAATCTTGGTAAGCTCGTTCATCAAGCCCACCTTGTTGTGCAGACGGCCTGCAGTGTCAATCAACACCACATCGGCCTTATTTGCCACGGCCGAACGCAAGGTGTCGTAGGCAACCGATGCAGGGTCGGAACCCATCTCCTGACGAATCATTGTTGCTCCGGCACGCTCTGCCCATACGCCAAGCTGGTCGATAGCAGCAGCTCGGAAGGTATCGGCCGCACCGATATAGACCTTCTTGCCCATACGAGTGAGTTGCGCTGCGAGTTTGCCGATTGTGGTGGTCTTACCTGCGCCATTCACGCCTACAACCATCACCACATATGGCTCACCCTCCTTGGCATCGAGTCCGAAGTTCTCGGCCGAGCCCTCGGCTTGCTCCATCAAGAGTGCAATCTCGTCGTATAGCATCGAGTACAACTCCTCGCTATTTACATACTTGTCTCGAGCTACTCGCTCCTCAATCTTACGAATAATCTTCACGGTGGTATCCACGCCCACATCCGAGGTGATGAGTGCCTCCTCCAAGTCGTCGAGCAGATCCATATCTACGGTCGAGCGACCCGCTACGGCACGATGCAACTTCGAGAAGAAACCCTCTTTGGTCTTCTCCAAGCCTGTATTCAACTCCTCCTGCTCGGTCTGCTCGGTTGGTTGCGCCACCTCGGGTGCTACTTCGGCTGCCACCTCGGAAGATACAACCTCGGGAGTTGCAACAACCTCGTTGCTCTCCTCCGCCTTCTTTTTCTTAAATATGTCAAAAAATCCCATAATGCTGACTAAAATTTTAATTAAAAAAAGCCAATGGCTAATGGCCAATGGCTAAAAGCCATTTAAATATGCACGCAAATATACGACTTTTTATTGAAATCTCATTTAGAGGTGTTAAATTTAGTATTTAGGATAGATTAAAGGTGCAGATATTCTGATATCCGAGCCTCCGATAGCCGTCTCATTGCACACTATACGAGCAGCCTTGAATGGGTGTGGGTTGATGAGTCGAACTGCTCCAAATTCCAAATCTGCAACACGCTCAAAATTCTTTCCATCCTCGCTAATCTCGATGTGTCCGCTATGGATAAGACGAGTAATCGGCATATGGTAGTTACGCACGCAAAACTCTATTGCTCGGCACTCCACAGGTTCCTCAAACTCATAGAGCAACCAATCTCCCTTATGGCAGGTGCGAGTGGTACGCATCTTCATATAGTACTCCGAAACACGACCATAGCCATACTTCGGATTCTCGGGCATCGACGATGTGAGCTTTACCTTTGGTTGGATTGTTTCGTAGTGCGACGAGTGTGCAACTTCAGGTGATTTTGCACCTCGATACTCTGCCCAGAAGAGATATTTTGCGGGCTTGTCTGTGCGGATAGCCTTCTTGTAGCGGCGCACTTTACCCGTAGCGTCGTCACGATAGTAGAGCGTGCTGTTGTCAATCCTCTCCAACGATAGCAGACCATCTTCATACTTCACGACGGGCGGTGTAATGCGGAATCTGAGCCCCATATCGGCCATACGGTCGTAGTGACGAGAGTAGAGACGAGTGTGGAACTCCTCCCACTCTCCACCATTTTTACCCCAACCCTGCTCTGCCAATGCGCAAAGACGAGGGAAACACTGATAATCGAGGAAATCGAGCGACTTGTCACCACCCTGCGAGAGGAGGTATTCGCTCCAGTAGGCTCCCTCAAATCCCTTTACGAGGGCTATTGTTTCGGGTGCGAAGCCAAGCTCGGCAAAGTCAAACGAGTAGGTCTTGCGAACATCAACTGCCTCTCGCCAGATAGGAGCATTTTCGTGAATGCTCTGACGCATATCGTAGTAGAAGAAGAGTTGAGGCATAAGAATGGTGTTGTAACCTCTGCTTAGCACCTCTTTGCAATCTTCAACTCTTTGCCAACTATAGACCAACGCCTCCTTCGATAGACTGCCACCTTTAGCCGCCTCGTTCCATACCGAAGAGCTCTTGCCATACTTGGCAAGTATCTTCTGAATGCGGCTGATAAACATACTCTCCAACTTGTGACCGTCGGTGTAGCCATTACGCTTCAGCCACGCTGAGCAGTCGGGGCATCTCTGCCACTGCGACATATTTACCTCGTCACCTCCGATATGGATATGCTTCGAAGGGAAGAGGGCGCACACCTCGGACAAAATCTCTTCGAGAATGCGATAGTTACTCTCCTTTGTTGCACACACCACATTGCGGGCATCGTAG
>JADBON010000263.1:0-2502 GCA_015656305.1 Alistipes sp. | reverse complement strand
TTTGTCTATTGGGGTGCTACGTCGGATACTCTTGTCAACTATTTTAATGATAACGAGGCGGAGATTCAGGCAAAGATTGAGAACTTCACAGAGGGTGCAGACTCGCTCTTTGCGAAAATCGAGAACTTTGTTGTAAAGAATACCGAGGGGATGTCAGATTCTATGGTGTTCAGCAGAGTGGTATTTATCCTCTGTTGCTACTCAATGGTGCTGGCTATCATCTGCTTCTTTGCCTTCAGGCGTGCGGCGCGCAAGCGTAGGACATCTGTCGATTTGGAGTTTAACATCTATTATGGTGTAGCAGCGTTACTCCTTATGGCATTTGGTCAGGAGTCAACACATTGGTGGGGTGTTATTGCTATCCAGATGTGTTGCCATATTATGCTCTATCCTCTCTTCTACATCCCCTTCTATGGTCGCATACAAGGTCTTGTGGCAACTATCTATGACCTCTTGTTTTTAGGTATTGGAGGCTTGTACGTATGGTTTTACATCAGCGTGGACTCTACGTTTGTTACGATGATTTTGGCACTCGCAGCAGCCTTTGTAGCGGTGATGTTCTATATCATTGACCGCAAGGAGATCTATTGCCCAAAGTGCAAGCGATATATGAATTCAATCATTGTATGGACACGTGAGAATGATGATAATATTCGCCACGAGGATATTGATAAGGATGTTGCTACGGAGTATAGAGATGCCTATAAGGTGGATAAGCACGGCCGTAAGACTCTTGTAAGTAGCGTGGCAACCAAGTGGCGGCACGTGAAGTATACGGAACTATCGTGGACTCATCACGTTACGGAGCGTCACCAGTGTCCGCTTTGCCACCACGAGTGGGATGTCAATACCTCGGAGCGTCAGTCGAAGAGTTTGGAATACGGTAAGCGTATGTATAACCTATTTAATAGAAAATAGAGATAATAACGAGAGCCTCCCTGCGGTGGAAGGCTCTCTTCTTTTTTACTTCTTCTTGCGGTGGCTACACTCTTTGTTGCAGCCCTCGCAGGTCGAGGATGTGTCGCCACATACCACAAATCGCCATATGCGTCGCACAAGGATAATAGCCACTACAACGGCTATTGCCGCAACGCTCCAATCTTGCCACGTCATACCCTTATATTATTAGCGAGGTTATGATGAAGCCTATCCACGCCACTATCCACGCTATGGCGGTGTTGTAGAGTGCCGAGCCTACGGCCCACTTCCAGTTAAGTTCCGAGCCTATGGCTGCAATCGTCGCAATACAAGGTAGATACAACAACGAGAAGATGAGGAATGCTACGGCCGTAGGGATAGACATACTATCCGAGATACGTCCTTTGGCTGATGCTGAAAGCTCTTCGTCGCTCTCCGCTTCTACGTCGTTGGGGTGCGCATAGAGGACATTCATCGTGCTTACCACAATCTCCTTTGCTGGGATGCCTGATATAAGTGCAACAGTAGCCTGCCACTCCATATCCATAGGTGCAAATACAGGGGCGCAGAACTGACCTATGTGGCCCATATACGAAAGCTCATAGTTTGGAGCCTCCTTGTCGTTGTTGTTATATTGTGGGCGAGGGTAGTAGCTTAATAGCCATACCACGATGGATGCTATAAGAATCAAGCCACCCATCTTCTTGAGGTACTGCGCACACTTCGTCCACATATGGTGTATGGTAGTTGTTGCAGTAGGGATGCGGTATGGCGAAAGCTCCATAACAAAAGGTGCCTCCTGCTCGCGGAACATAAACCTACGCATCAGGCGTGCAGTGATTACGGCCATAACCATACCTCCGACATAGAGCAAGAAGAGCGTTGTGCCTGCATACTCGGGGAAGAAGGTGCCGACAATCATCATATATATTGGTAGTCGCGCGCTGCACGACATAAATGGCACAACCATAATGGTTATGATACGCGATGTGGTACACTCGATAGTTCTACACGCCATAACTGCGGGAACGTTACAACCGAAGCCCATAACCATAGGTATGAACGACTTACCGTGAACACCCATATGGTGCATAACCTTATCCATAATAAATGCTGCACGTGCCAAGTATCCCGAATCCTCCAAGAGCGAGATGAAGAGGTAGAGAATCATAATATTGGGCAGGAAGACCAATACGCTACCTACGCCACTGATAACGCCATCGGTGAGCATATCGCGCAACGCACCCTCGCTCATCATACCGCGTACGGCGTTATAGAGCCACTCCACACCCATATCAATCCACTCCTGTGGGTAGGCGCCGAGGCTGAAGGTGCAGTGGAACATAAACCACATCAGAGCAAAGAAGATTGGGAAACCCCAGATGCGGTGTGTGACAATAGCATCGAGCTTGTCACCCAAGGTGTTACGCTTGCGCTCCGAGGCAGTGTAGGTCTCCTTCAAGGCTCCCGATATAAAGCCATACTTCTGGTTGGCAAGGGCCGTCTCGATATCCTCGCCGAGAGAGTCCTCGATGTTTACTCGTGCGCGGTCTGCCATCTTTCGCCAGCGTTTGGCGTGGGGTG
>JADBON010000049.1:0-7033 GCA_015656305.1 Alistipes sp. | reverse complement strand
TTTTCCATCAAACGCTCAATCGCCTTCTGAATTTCGCTCATAATGAAATGATTTTTATTTAATTATTGGTTTTACTGCTTAATTTAGGTTAGTGTTCCCCGCAAAGAGCAAGACTCGATTATTTGTTCTTGTTCTCGCAAAGCTCTGTCAAGATACCCTGAGTAGACTTTGGGTGAAGGAACGCAATAGTAAGACCCTCAGCACCCTTACGTGGAGTCTTGTCGATAAGGCGGATACCGTGAGCCTCAGCGTCAGCCAACTGCTCCTCGATGTTCTCGCAAGCGAGAGCCATATGGTGGATACCAGCACCCTTAGTCTCGAGGTACTTAGCGATTGTAGACTCTGGAGATGTAGGCTCCAAAAGCTCAATCTTTGTCTGGCCCAACATAAAGAATGCTGTCTTAACCTTCTGGTCAGCTACCTCCTCGATAGCGTAACACTTCAAACCGAGAACGTTCTCCCAATAAGGAATTGCCTCCTCGAGGCTGTTCACTGCGATACCAAGATGCTCAATGTGTGATACTTTCATAGTAGATAAATTTTTATAAAGTTTAGAATAATATTTTTTTGTGTTTGTTCTTCTAATTTTATTACATAAAAATCACCCAAAGATACTCCTTCTTTTTGAAACGGCGAAATATTTTCGACTCTTTTTTTTCAATTCTTTCAACTTTTACACTTCCCCGCAATAATCGCCACAGAAATTGAGCGTCCGACGCAAAAAAAAGCAAACCCAGAGCTTGGTATTTGGAGAAAAATCGCTACCTTCGCATAATAAACCCACATCACTACTACTCGTATGCGACTCTTCACAGCCATACTCCTCGGTATTCTCTGCGCCGCGATAGATGTTTCGGCACAGAGCATCCGTCTTGGCGAGCGCATCCCCGAGATAAGTGTGACGTCGGAGTATGGAACGAAATTGGAGTATGCCGAGAAGGAGCTGATGACACTCATCTTCATCCACTCCGAGAGTGAGCCTTGCATCGAGGCGGTACAACTTCTCGACCCCTACCTCCACGAGATGATGGACATAGTCCTTGTAACGCCCGAGAGCTCGGAGGAGCACGACGCTATTGTTAGCCGTCTTGGCACCAGCGACTTTGCCATAGCCTTCGACAACGATGGCAAAACATACCGCAACTTTGGCATCAACTATGTCCCCTTCTGCGTCATCTACGACACGCAGCGTAAGCGCATCGAGTGGTTTGGCCCCATAGAGCACCTCGGCAATGGCTTTTACTGCAAATAACCGCGAATATCAACCCTTAAAACTTCAGATATACTATGTCATACACAAAGATAGAACACTACGAGAAGGAGTACCTCGATGCTCACCACGGCAGCGCTCTAAATGTCACCGATGGTGTGGAGAGCCAACCTGTGGTAAACCCATATTTCGTGCGTAAGAAACGCCGCCAGATGACCACCGACGAGTACGTCAAAGGCATCCTCGAGGGTAACATCACTATCCTTGCCCAGGCTATCACACTTATCGAGAGCAACAACCCTACGCATTATGCTCAGGCACAGGAGATTATCGAGAAGTGCCTACCCCACTCTGGCCGCTCGGTACGTATCGGTATTACGGGTGTTCCAGGTGCTGGTAAGTCGAGCTTCATCGAGGCTGTCGGCAATATGGTCACCTCCTATAACCACAAGCTCGCCGTTCTTGCTATCGACCCATCGTCGGAGCGTAGCGGTGGCTCTATCCTTGGTGATAAGACACGTATGGAGAGCATCTGCCACAACCCTAATATCTTTGTTCGCCCTTCGCCTTCAGCAGGCTCGTTGGGTGGTGTAGCCCGCAAAACCCGCGAGACTATCGTACTCTGCGAGGCTGCAGGCTTCGATGTTATCTTCATCGAGACCGTAGGTGTAGGTCAATCCGAGACAGCAGTACACTCTATGGTTGATATGTTTATGATGCTCCAAATTTCGGGTGCTGGCGATGAGCTTCAGGGTATCAAGCGCGGTATTATGGAGATGGCCGATATGATGGTTATTACGAAGGCCGATGGCGAGAATATCCGCAAGGCAGAGCTTGCCAAGGCGCAGTATCAGGGAGCGTTGATGCTCTTCCCTATGCCCGAGTCGGAGTGGCGTCCAAAGGTCTACACCTGCTCATCGTTGGAGGGTACAGGTCTTGAGGAGGTATGGCAGGGTGTGGAGCAGTATCTGCAACATATCGAGCTTAACGGCTACTTCACGGCAAATCGCAACCGCCAGAATAAGTATTGGATGTATGAGACTATCAACGAGACCTTGAAGTCGAGCTTCTACAACAACCCAGAGATTGAGGCACGTATGGCCGACATCGAGAAGCGCGTATTGGAGGCCAAGTTATCGTCGTTCATCGCCGCAAAGGAACTCCTCGACATTTACTTTAAGTAGCAATGCCTATTTACGTAAAACATAAAGAGATAGCATCTTTTAAAGATACTATCTCTTTTCTTTTATACAAACACCTCTAATATCACACCCTTCTCCTGCCTTAATAACTCATCCACACGAGCCATCATCCGTCGTGATAGTACGGGGCATCCGAAACTTCCCACCGTGGCACGTGGCCATATAGGGTATGACGTGGTATGCTCCCAGCCGTGAAGCACCACACATCGTGAGCGGAGGTTTGAGTTTGTCTCCTCCAAACCATCAAGGCGATAGGCCACGCCATAGCGTCCCTCATACCTCTCCGCCACCACAGCACGCCCAAGGCTCGAGAGATGCGAGCCATCCTCGTTCGAGAACCTCGCGTATGCCGAGCGTACGTGCGACCTCTCGGAGCCACTGCCGTGACTTACGGGACAGGTGAATATTGGCACCATTCGCACCATATCCCACGCCACAAACCTACGCCTACCAGAGTGTCGCGATAGGTCTACAAAGAGCGCCACACGCGTGTTATAACCCTCTCTGCGACAATACTCTGCTAGCTCCTTGGCACGCTCCGCAACTCTACTCCTTAAGCTCATCCTTCAGTCTGGCTAATAGTTGTGGTACTCCCACCGCACCACGCTCCTTGATATGTGTCAGCGGGTTACGAATCATCGCCGTATCGGGATTTCCGGGGTCTACGAGGTAGATAGGTACCTTGCGGTCACGAACATAGTAGACCAACGACGCAGCGGGATATACCGCCAACGACGTACCCACAACGATAAGTATATCAGCACTTTCTACAATCTTGCACGCCGTATCGAACATCGGCACACTCTCACCAAAGAAGACGATGTGCGGACGTAGCAATGCCCCATCCTCGCCTCGCGCATCCAGCTCCTGCTCCCAGCCATCGTTGATGTCGTAGATAAGCTCAGGGTTACGCTCCGAGCGCAGTTTCATCAACTCGCCGTGAAGATGCACCACTCGCGTAGAGCCAGCCTGCTCGTGAAGGTTATCCACATTCTGCGTCACGACACACACATCCGCCCACTGCTCCATCTCGGCAATGGCGATATGTCCCGCATTAGGGAGCTTCTCCAGCGACTCCCTACGTCGCATATTGTAAAACTCGATAACCTGCTGACGGTTATTACGCAGTGCCTCAGGCGTGCAGACATCCTCGATGCGGTAATTCGCCCACAGGCCATCCGAGTCACGGAATGTCGAGATACCACTATCGGCACTCACTCCCGCACCCGTAAAAACTACTATTCGCTTCTTCATAGCTTGCATATTTAACAGACCAAAGTTACAAAAAATTTATACAAAACCCTCGATATAGTGCGTTTTTTTGTACAATGAGGTTGGTACTTTTAGCTAAAAGCACTACCTTTGTCGCAAATTAATATATTGTTTAGATGAAGACATCACTCAAAGACCTCAGCCTTAAGGCTGTCAAGAACCTCGGATTGTGGATTATCATCGCTATGGCTATCGGCGTTGTCGTAGGTATCGTTATGGGCCCCGAGGCCTCAATGTTCAAGCCACTTGGCGACCTTTTCATCCAGCTCATTAAGATGCTCGTAGTACCTCTCGTGTTGGTATCTATCATCAGCGGTGCTGCAGCACTTGGCGAGACAAAGTCGGCGGGTAAGATTGGTTTTATAAGCATCGGCTTTATGTTGGTGACAACGGCTATCTCTATCATCGTGGCGTTGGTACTTGGCGAGATGTTCCAGCCAGGAGCCTCTATCGACCAGTCTACCGTTACATCACTTGCCGAGGGCTATAATACCGTTGAGCAGAGCGCACCACAGCCTATGGGCTTTTGGGATACGGTTATTGGTATGATTCCCGCCAACCCTATCGCGGCACTCACCGAGGGTAACATCCTTCAAATCATCATCTTCGGACTCTTCTTTGGCTTTGGAGTTTCGGCTCTTGAGCGTGAGAAGCGCACCAAGATTTCAAATGGTTTGAATATGATTCTCGATGCACTTATCTGGTGTATTGGTAAGGTTATGCTCGTAGCACCATTTGGTGTATTTGGTCTTATCGCCGACGCAACAGGAACATTCGGTTTCGAGATTTTGCTTCAGGTGGCAAACGTACTCTGGATTGACATCATTGCTATCGCTATCATCGGCCTTGGTCTCTACCCTATGTGCGTATCACTCTTTGCCCGCGTTAAGCTCAAGGATTACTTCCGCGCTATGATTAAGCCACAGATTGTGTCATTCTCGACCGCATCGTCGTTGGCTACGCTTCCTGTGAATATGAGTGCGTGTGACGAGATGGGTATCTCGAAGCAGACATCAGGCTTCGTGCTTCCACTCGGTGCTACTATCAATATGGCGGGTAACGCTATCTATTACGCTCTGCTTGCCACCTTCTTTGCGCAGTTCTATGGCATCGACCTTCAGATGGCCGACTACGTATCTATCACTATCGTATGTACCCTCGGTGCTATTGGTCAGGCTGGTGTTCCAGGTCCTACGCTCCTTGCGGCAGCAGTTCTCGTGGCGGCGGGTATTCCTCTTGAGGGCCTACCACTCTTCTACGCCCTCGACCGAATCTTCGATATGATGCGTACTACGCTTAACATTACGGGTGATGCTGCGTGTGCCGCAGTTGTAGACCGCTTCGTGAAGGATGAGGCTCAGGCAACCGACGAGCAACAGGCATAACACACAACACTCATAGAGTATAAAAACACCGACCATTAAGCGAGTCGGTGTTTTTTGTGTGGTATGGAGTTTGCTCTACGAAGGGTAAAACCTTTGCCTTATGAAACGAATAACTATTCTATTTGTAACTCTCCTTATCGCGCTTATTGGCGTAACTGTAACCATTGATGCGCAGGAGGATACCAAGAAAACGAAAGAGAAGCAGCACTCCGCACAGCAGGAGGCACGCCAGCAACATCGTGCAGAACGCTTGGCTGCCTACAAGAAGCACATCGACTCCTTGGTGATGTCGCATAACTTTAGGTTTCTGCCACAGACTATGCAGCAGCTCCCCGCGGGCATAATGCGCAACCTCACAAACCCCGCATACGAGGTTATGGTGCAGAGCGGCGAGGTGGATGTCTGTATCCCCTTCCTCAAGGGCTACACACCACCTTACTACCCAGTAGTCTTCAACTACGTTCTTCCACAAGTCTCGGGATATACAGCCGAGCAGACTTCAGATGGTTGGAACGTAACCTTCTCCACTACGCTCTTCTCCTCCACCGACTATACCTTCAACCTCGAGATATACTCCCACTATGGAGGTGCGATGCTCACCATAAGTTCGCCCTTCTACAACTCGGTGCAGTACACAGGAAACATATTGGGCATATAACAGAAAAAGAGTTAGGTATCATCGACCTAACTCTTTTCTTATTTATTTAGTATCTCCTTAAGATATTGTCCCGTATAACTTGCCTCCGAGTTTGCAATATCCCTCGGAGTACCCTCCGCAACGACCATACCGCCACCGCTACCACCCTCAGGGCCCATATCTATAATCCAATCGGCAACCTTTATAACATCCAAGTTATGCTCTATGACTATCGCCGTATTTCCGCAATCCACAAGGCGGTTGATAACGCCTAACAACTGGCGGATATCCTCGAAATGGAGTCCTGTTGTTGGCTCATCAAGGATATAGAGCGTACGTCCCGTCTCGCGCTTCGAGAGTTCGGTTGCGAGTTTTATACGCTGCGACTCACCACCCGAGAGCGTTGTACAAGGCTGACCAAGAGTGAGATATCCAAGTCCCACCTCCTGAATAGCACGCAACTTCTGGTAGATAGCAGGGATATGCTCGAAGAACTCAACAGCCATATTTATGGTCATATTAAGCACATCGTTGATACTCTTACCCTTATACTTCACCTCCAGCGTCTCGCGGTTATAGCGATTTCCGCCACACGCCCTACACTTAACGTAGACATCTGGCAGGAAGTTCATCTCAATGGTCTGGAATCCCGCACCTCGACACTCCTCGCAGCGACCACCCTTGACGTTAAACGAGAATCGTCCCGCCTTATAGCCACGTATCTGCGCATCGGGAGTCATCTCAAAGAGTTTGCGAATATCGGCAAATACATTGGTATATGTTGCGGGGTTGCTTCGTGGCGTGCGGCCAATAGGCGATTGGTCGACAACCACCAACTTATCAACATTCTCCAAACCCTCGATAGCCTCATACTTCAGCGGCTGGTCGTAGGAGCGATACAAGTGTCGCGAAAGGATAGGTCGTAGCGTACCATTTATTAGCGACGACTTTCCTGAACCCGATACACCCGTAATACATACGAACTTGCCAAGCGGGATGCTAACATCCACACCCTTAAGGTTATGTCCCGCAGCACCTCGTATCGTAAGCACCGCGCCATTACCCTCACGCAACTGCTCTGGTATCTCTATGCGACGACGCCCCGTTAGGTAGTCTGCCGTAATGCTATCACTATTACAGATATCCTCATACGTTCCCGCAGCGACAATCTTACCACCACGGCGACCTGCCATAGGGCCTACGTCAACGATATAGTCTGCCGAGCGCATCATATCCTCGTCGTGCTCCACGACAACCACCGAGTTACCAGCATCACGAAGACTCTTGAGGCTATCTATCAGTTTACGGTTGTCACGCTGATGTAGAC
>JADBON010000194.1:0-3378 GCA_015656305.1 Alistipes sp. | reverse complement strand
CAAAGCCTCGGCAATGCGGCGATTCCACCACGCTTGGTCAATCTCCTCCTTCTCGAACGTGAGGACACGTACGGCGATAGAGCCTATCTGCCAATGTCCACGTGCGATGAACTCTCCCTGCTTGGTTACAACATCTACGATATCTCCCTCCTTGAGAGGCTCCCACCCCTCGGAGATACGTTCCATCGCTCCCGAGAATACCCAGGGATGACAACGCTGTAACGACTCCTCCTTGCCACGACGTAGGTGGACTATATTTAGATTATTAGCCATAATATATGGTTTTGTTTTACTCGTTCGATGTGTTGTGTGTGGTGCTGCGATGACGCTTGCGACGACGCTTATGTAGCTGTGGCGCTGCGGCTTGCAGCGTAGGCATCACCGAGATAATCTGCAGTGGCTCGCTCTTTGGCTCCACTCTCTGCAACTCGTTGAGAATCTCGACGCATACCCACGCATCTGTTGCGGCATACTCTCGCTGCTGCTCGGTGAGTGTCTCTGCCTCCCAGTTGCTCAACCTCTGCGCCTTCGACACCCGTCTATTCAGTACAATAGAGGCTAACTTACGCAGACTCTTCTCCTCGATTCCCCATCGCGATGCCTCGACCTGAAGGTCCACAAAACCATCGGCGTGGAAGTTACGCAGGGTGTGCAACGCACGGATATCGCCCGTGACATCGGCACCCACCTTGAGAATCTGGCGCGAGCCGAGAATCTTCAGGATGCGGTTATCAAGCCTTACGTGCGAGAGGCGGAAGAGGTAGCAGGTGTCGGGTGTTGAGAGCTGCAGTAGTCCCACCTTATACGACACTCCTGCGCGGAACGAAGGGCGGGTTTCGGTGTCGAAGCCTATGATAGCGTGGCGCTTGAGGTCGTCACACGCCGCCTCAACCTGCTCTGGCTTATCCACAATAACAATGCTTCCCTCGAAGCGTGCTACGGGGAGTGCTGCCACAGTATCGTTATCTATCGTACTTCGAAACGCCATTTTTTGAAAATGATTCCTGCGAGATGTTTGCTCTAAAATATCCGCCAAAGTTACTCAATAATTTCCACTTTTCCACTCTCGGAAATCGAAATTTTTCCTTCGCGGAGCATTTTATCTATCTCGTGGACTATCGCTTGGTCGTCAGCGGGGATGTTAGCGACGATATCTTTAACGCTTAATGCGCTGATTCTTAGCATTTTTAATATCTGCTCGGCGATATGCGCAGTGCTATGCTGCTGCGAGTTACGTTTTGCGCGACATATATCACATACGCCACAAGGTTTGCACTCCTTCGCGCCAAAGTACTCCTCTATGATGTTGCTACGACACTTCTCCGTAGACTCGACGTAGCGTAGCATATTTGTAAATCGCTCAAGAGCAAGGTTGTAGCGATGGTGGTAGGTTTCGGGGGCTATGAATACGTCGGAGGTTGCAAGGCGCTCCGAGTTGAAGTATATCATCGGAGAGTGCGATGCGGGGATATAGCGTATGACGTGCATACGCCACAGCATCTTCAGAAGCTCGTGAACTCGCATTGGCGAGAGCTCCGTAGCGGCAGCGATACTCAATTCGTCGATGGAGCGGAAGTGGGTGAAGACACCGTTGTAGAGGCGCAAGATGGCGTAGAGCATCTTGTCCATATCGTTACCTCCGGCGTTGAGCTTGTAGAGTGCATCGCGGCTGCAACAGAACATCAGTTTCGCGGGGTTGTCCTGCTCATCGAGGAGCGTTATTAAGTTGTTCTGCTCCAGAATCTTAAGGGCGTGGGTTACGTTTGTCGACGAGAGATTTGCCTTGTGGCAGAAGTCGTAGATATTGAAGAGGAACGAAGCCCCCTCGCCATCGCCCACAGCTACCTGAAGGTAGTTGCAAATTAGCTCATAGATGCGCTTGATGTTTGGTATTGGCGGGAACTCCGCCTTGAAGAGCCTCTCGACACGCTCCTTATCCTCGGGGCCGAGCAGAAGTACGGCGTAGCTACGCAATCCATCACGTCCCGCGCGTCCCGCCTCCTGATAGTAAGCCTCCAGCGAGTCGCAGAGGTGGTAGTGTACCACGAAACGCACATCAGCCTTGTCGATACCCATACCGAAGGCGTTGGTAGCCACGATGATACGCACCTTGCCCTGTTGCCAATCATCCTGACGTAGGTTGCGCTCCATAGCTGGCAATCCTGCGTGGTAGAAGCTGGCGCTGTAACCCTCATTTTGTAGCTGCTCGGCGAGCTGCTCACACGCCTCGCGAGTACGGGCATAGATGATTCCCGAGCCTGGAACGTTGTCGATAATTCGCAGCAGGTGGTAGAACTTATCTTCGACCTCTCGAACTACGAACGATAGGTTCGGGCGGGCGAAACTTGTGCGTAGGATGTGTGGCTCGCGAAAGCCAAGATGGTGCATAATATCCTTTGCTACGATATCTGTTGCTGAGGCAGTTAGAGCAAGGATAGTCGCGTTGGGAGCGTACTGACGTAGCTCCGCGATACGCAGGTACGAGGGGCGGAAATCGTAGCCCCACTGCGAGATACAGTGAGCCTCATCAACGGCGATAAGGCTGATGTTCATACTTCGCAGACGTACTCTAAAGGCCTCTGTTGCCAGACGCTCTGGTGCGATGTAGAGGAGCTTCACGTCGCCATACGTGCAGTTGTCGAGGGCTATATCGATGCGTCGTGGGTCCATACCCGAGTGTACGGCAACGGCAGCGATATCGCGCTTGCGGAGCTGGTCCACCTGGTCCTTCATCAGTGCGATAAGGGGTGTTACGACAATCGTAAGTCCCTCAAACATAAGGGCTGGCACCTGATAGGTGAGCGACTTACCGCCTCCCGTAGGCATAAGTGCCAACGTATCTCGCCCCGCAAGCACCGAGGCTATGATATCACCCTGCACAGGGCGGAAACTCTCGTAGCCCCACTTTTGGCGTAGGATATCCTCGGCGGAGGTTGTGGTATGGATGTCGTTCTCTATCATAGTGCAAAGTTACAATTTTTTGTACTCTTTTCATATTCTGTGGAATTTTTTTCTTATCTTTGCCGCGTAACTTATTTGCTATAAGTTAATACCCGCACCCGCCACGGTGGCAGAGTGATAAATGTGAGGGGGAGGGATGTGAGTAAGTAAGGCAAGATAGGATAGTTTATGGCAAGACGTAGGGCTTTATATTCGTTTGTTATGGTGACAATTTATGTTGTTGCTACGATGCTCTCATCCCTATCGTTGCTCCTCTGCGAGCATCACCATCCCCACCACCCACATCACCACCACACGGAGTGTCACCACGAGGGTTGCAACTGCGAGAATGAGGTCACTATTGGCCCTGATTGTTGCGACCATCATCACCCTATACTTGGCGATAATCACACCGATTATATCGACTCGTCGCATCGT
>JADBON010000201.1:0-3247 GCA_015656305.1 Alistipes sp. | reverse complement strand
GATGTAATATGTCGTTGTCCCACAACCGATGCGAATGTTGCGGGGCGATACTTACGTGCTGATACTACAAAATTCTCCATAACTCGACAAAGATAGTAAAATTTTTCATCTTGCGTATGCGCGTGCGACGAAAATTCGAGGTGGGGTACTATTTTTCGTAATAATGCGTTATATTTGTAGTCGCAAATAAATGTGAATCGTATGAGAAATTTAGTATTTATATTGGTCGTTTTTGCCACTCTTTGTGGTGTGAATATTGCCTCGGCGCAGCAGGGTGATGCCAGAGGCTTTAACCTTATCGTTGTGGGGGACTCGCAACCACAGACAAAGGCTCATCTCGCGACTCTTGAGCAGGAGATTATCCCGCAAATAGGAGTTATTGTTGAGGAGTATCGCGCGGAGTCGGAGTTGCCAATCGCAATCCTTCTTACGGGCGATGTGGTGTGGGATACTACGAAGTATCTGCCACGTGTGAAGCGCGCCTTCGAGAGCCTCGGAGTTCCCGTCTATGCCGTTATCGGAAACCACGACCACAACCCCGATAAGCGACGCAATGAGCAACGTGCCGAGCAGGAGTTTATAGATACGTTTGGCTCTCGTAATCAGGCGTTTGTGCTTGGCGAGACACTCTTTCTAACCTTCGATAATATCGACTTTCACCCCATCTCATATAGCGAGGGCGTGGATGCTCAGCAGCTTGTGTGGTTGAGTCAGGAGCGAGAGAAGTGGCCACAGGATATGCGTGTTGCGGTATGTATGCACGCCTTGGCTACGAATCGCGAAAACGAGGTTAAGCCATACGCAAAACCTATTGTCGACATCCTCGGTGAGCGCGAGATACACTTCATCACAGGCCACCACCACAACCATAGCACTACGGATGTTTCGCCGCTTGTTATCGAGCATAACGTAGCGCAGGTGAATGGTAATTTGTGGTACGCACCCATCTGCTCGGATGGCACGCCACGTGGCGTCTTCTGCATCGAGGAGCGTGATGGAGAGTGGTCGTGGCACCACCGCCTTTTGGGCAAGCGTGCCGATGAGGTGCTTATCGCGTGGAAGGAGGGTGTTGTGAAGGATAATGAGGAGTATGTGGTTGTGAAGGCTATCGGTTGGGATAGTATGTGGAGCGTGGAGTGGATGGAGAATGACGAGTCGCGTGGAGCGATGGAGCAGATTGAGATTCTCGATCCAGATTACCTATATTATGTTGATAATGAGGCCTCTTATAAGAAGAAATATATGGAGCGTCTGCGTAAGTCGGCGCACAAGCATAAGCACTATTTCCGCTGTAAGCGCACCGAGTCGTGGAGCGTAATCCGTATCCTTGCTACCGACCGTTTTGGTCGCCAATATGAGTTAGAGGTGGAGTAAAAAAATAGGTGTGTCTACGATTGCAGACACGCCTATTTCTTTTGAGGCGGGGTTATAATTCGCCCGATATTTTATTCAGTCTATCATCGACCACCTCGAACGATATCGCGGGTTTGCCATCGCTGTTCCTAACCGAGAGAGTTCCGTTCTTAATCGGTGCGTTACCCACAACGGTGCCACTCTTATCGTAGTGGTAGTACCACGACCACATCGTGCTACCATCCGAGGCCACGAAGCCTGGAAGTGCGGCATACTCCTCATCGAGCGAACTCGAGATTTTGAACTCTCCCTCTGGGAATGTCAAACCTTGTGGCGTAAGAAGCTCAAAAACAACGCTTTCGCCACTCTGCAAATCCTCAATATAGAGTGTCCATAGGTCCTTGCCGATAACGTAGTAGTCGCCATAATTCTCTACCGCGTAGTCGCTCTCGTTGAACGTAATGGTGTGGTCGCCATTGAGGGTTGTGAATCTACCTTCAAGTCCCACGCCCTTAAAGTTGTTTTTGTTGTTTACAACTCTATTAGGGCAGCGGAAACGATGCTCCGTGCCATACTCGTCAACCAAAATAGCATCGATACGTGCTGTTGTCACAACCACGCTTCCCGACTTGAAGTAGGTCTCCTTGCTTGTTTTGGCGAAGGTCTCGTAGAGGTAGGAGTACTCCGCGCTTATGGTTCCCGCCGTTGCGCTATTCGTATTATCGAAGGTGTACTCTCCCGTAGGTACCGAGAATTTGATATTGTAGTTCTCCGAAGGCTCCGCGGCGTATAGGTCGAGAAATAGGTATGTCTGGTTGGTGTAGATATGTGTCTCGCCCGTTACGATATCGAAGCAATCTTTCGTAGTTGAGAGTGCGAGGGAGTAGTTGTAGTCGTTCTCGGTAGCACCATAGTAGTTGTCGTAGTATATGCCCGATAGGTATGCTAACTCCATAAGGGTATTATATGGAGGTGTTGGTGTTGGGCGTTGTCTATTACAAGCCACAAGGGCTGCCATACATAGCACAATCATCACTATCGTTCTCTTCATAATCTCGCTGTTTTAGGCGTTTGCTAATGCAAATATACAAATAAAAACGCAAAACCGTGTTATAGTGGTGTGATATGTCCCGTCACGGCGAGTGTGGCAAATGATATCCGCGCATCGGGCACAGCAGCGAGAATGGTCTGCATACAGGAGTAGAGCGTAGCACCCGAAGTCATAACATCATCCACAACAAGGATGTGCTTGCCACGCAATCGCTCTGGCTTGACAACGCTAAAGAGGTCATCCACACCCTCCCAGCGCTCACGGCGCTTTAGGCGTGCCTGCGAGGGGTTGTTACGCGTTCGGCGCACGGCACGACTCTCCACCGCTACGCCTAACTCTTTGGCGATGCCATCAGCAAGGTAGCGCGACTGGTTATAGCCACGTTTTATGCTCTTTATGGGGTGTAGCGGTAGGGGTATGATGATGTCGATGTCGTCATATAGTGTCGAGGCCTTCAGCTCTGCGCCATACCACCTTCCGAGGTTATATGCCATCTGCCACAAGCCTCCATATTTGAAGCGGTGTATCAGTGTGCGCCATAGGGAGTTACCCTTGTAGAAGAAGAATGCCGAGCCGTGGGTTACGGGCAGCAGACCATCGAAACGCTCCTTGGCGGGGTTATCCTCCTTGAGCCAATAGTTCGTAAGTGGTATGTCGAGTCGGCAACGGGGACAGATGTTGTGCATAGAGCGTGTCACGTGGCAGCCACACACCATACAGCACTCCGCAAAAATCAGCGAGCGAACGTCGTGGTACGACTCCACTATGTCATCAAGCATCGACATCTATGGATAGTTTTATGCTATTGTACATCTGCATCTTTTCGCCCTCTGCGATAGCCTC
>JADBON010000014.1:0-13613 GCA_015656305.1 Alistipes sp. | reverse complement strand
GCGAAAATCATAAGACCGCCATCCATAACGCCCTCCAAGCCACCTTTAGTCTTAAAGTAGTCGATAGCCTCCTGAACAACGCCGCAATAAAGCACGTACTCATCATCGCTGTAATAGTCGCCCGTATTGTAGCCCCACGAATTATTAGCAATCGCAGCACCATTATCGGCAGCATAGCGAATACCCTTGGCAATCTGGTGTGAGTAGCAGCCCTCCTCGTTCTCGAAAATCTGGATAGACATAAGACGTACGCCATCGCCATTTCCCGTACCTCCAGCGATACCACAACCTGCAAAGGCGTTGTTGTTCACTGCCGAGATAGTACCTGCCACGTGTGTGCCGTGAGCATCGGCCGTAACATCGCCACAGTCACGAACGCAGTTCCAGCCGTGGATGTCATCCACATATCCATTACCATCGTCATCAACACCCGTAAGGCCACTCTTCTCCGCCTCGTTAACCCACATATTATCCTTCAAGTCGGGATGCTCAACCATAATACCGCCGTCAACTACAGCCACCACCACGCGGTTATCTCCTGTGGTGTATTTCCAGGCGTTGAAGAGGTTGATATCTGCACCCGCCTTCGAATCCTCCGATAGCGAGCCATCGTTCTGATAGTGCCACTGCCAAGGAAGCTCAGGGTCGTTGAAGGGGTATTCTGCAGAGCGTGTGGCTTCGGGGCGCGATGCCGCAACTCCCGAACTCATAACCCTATCGCGCTTGATGAATGTGCTATACTCCACAATCTCTACGCCCGTCATCTTGGCGATGCTCTGGGCCATAGACTCAAGATTGCTTCCCTCCGCAAGGCAAACCTTAACCCAGCGGTCGAGGTCGCTGCCGTTACGTGGAAACATTGGCTCTATCGTTGCCCCCTCAATCTCAAGGCTGCGCTCCGCATCGTCAACCTTCACCAAGAGGATATCTCGCACGGCACCCTCCGCGTTACCGATAATCTTCGCCGCAGAGTCTGTTGCCACAGTGTTGTTTACATCCTCACGAACGCACGATACAAAGAGTAGAACTCCAAATGTTAATGTCAATAGTCGTTTCATAGTCTAATTATTTAGAATGTCCCGAGTTTAAAGACAATCTTATTGCAATACAACTCATCGGCCTTAAGCTCGATAGATGGGAACTCTGGGTGGTTCACAGCATCACTAAAGCCCTGACACTCGATAGCCACACCAGCATAATCTTTGTAGTATTTGCCCGACTTGGTCTTTGGGCATCCGCCAGCAAGCCAGTTACCGGTGTACATCACGGCTGCAGGCTGCGACGAGAGTACCGTGACCTTACGTCCCGACTTTTTTGAGCGCAACTCGCCAACCTCCTGAAGGATGTTCTTCTTCCAGCCATCAACAGCAAAGCAGTGGTCGTAGCCGTGGTAGGTGCGGATATTATTGAACTCCGAGTCAATCTCATCGCCAAAACGTCGCCACGAGGTAAAGTCCAAAGCCGTACCCTTAACATCGAGGAGCTTACCCGTAGGAATCTGCACGGTATCCATCTCCAACACCTGTGAGCAGTTTAGGCGTAGCTCGTGGTCGAGAATCGTACTATCCGAGCCCTCGCCATCGAGGTTCCAGTAGAGGTGGTTCGTGAGGTTCACAACCGTATTCTTCGAACTCTTTGCGAGGTATGTAATCTCAAGGTTATCCTCATCGTCGAAGTCGTAGACAGCCTCCACAACCAACTCGCCAGGGTAGCCCTGCTCCATATCTTCGGAGATGTATGAGAATACCACGCGGTTAGTCTCCACGCGGCCCTCCCAATAGCGGTTTGCAAAGCCCTTCGAGCCACCGTGAAGGTGGTTAGGGCCGTTGTTAACCTCAAGGCGATACTCCACACCATCGATAACCATATGTCCGCGGGCGATACGGCCAGCCACACGACCTACCGACTTGCCACTCGCAGCACCATCGCCAATGTAGCTCAACGGATTCTCATAGCCGAGTGCTACATCGTCGATATTGCCATCGCGGTCAGCAAACTTAACACTGACGATAGAGGCGCCAATGTTGCAAAGCTGTACCTCCGAGCCACGGCTATTGCGCATAGTGTAGAGGATGATGCCCTCACCCTCGGGTGTTGAGCCCCAGATATGCTGTAAAATCTCCATTACTCCATAGGTTTAAGGTTTGCAATAATAGCGTCGATACGCTTCAAGGTCTCCTCCTTGCCGAGGAACTCCGTAACGTCGAACATTCCAGGGCCCTTACCAGCTCCTACCAACGCAAGGCGCAATGTATTCATAACCTGACCAAGGCCAAGCTCCTTCTTCTCAATCCACTCGCGTACCACAGCCTCGGTATTCTCCTTCGAGAAGTCGTCGATAGCCTCCAATACACCACGCAACTCTGCCAACATCTCTGGGTTGCTGCCCTTCCACTGCTTCTTCGCGAGCTTCTCCTCATACTCCGTTGGTGCTACGAAGAAGAACGATGTCAAGTCCCACATATCTGTTGTGAGTGTCATACGCTCCTTCATAATCTCGGCAGCCTTACCCGCACGCTCATCCGTAGCCTCGATGCCATTAGCCTTCAAGATAGGCTGCATAAGTGGTGCAAACTCCTCGGCTGTGAGAGAGTGCATATACTGTGCATTGAACCACTTTGCCTTATCAGGCTGGAAACGTGCGCCAGCCTTCGATACGCGGTCAAGTGAGAACGAGTCGATAAGCTCCTGCATAGTGAAAATCTCCTGCTCGGTACCTGGATTCCAACCAAGAAGCGACAACATATTGATGAAGGCTCCTGGAAGGTAGCCATCCTCGCGGTAGCCACGTGATGTCTCGCCCGTAGGTGATGTCCAGAAGAGTGGGAATACAGGGAAGCCCATCTTATCGCCATCACGCTTTGAGAGTTTACCGCTACCCGTAGGCTTCAACAAAAGTGGAAGGTGTGCAAACTCTGGCTGCGACTCTGTCCAACCAAAGGCGCGATAGAGCAAGTAGTGCAATGGCAACGATGGCAACCACTCCTCGCCACGGATAACGTGCGAAATCTCCATAAGGTGGTCGTCAACGATATTTGCGAGGTGGTATGTTGGAAGTGAATCGGCAGATTTGTAGAGCACCTTATCATCCAATGTCGAGGTATTCATCTCCACGTGACCACGAATAAGGTCATCCATAGCCACAACCTCGTTCTTTGGCATCTTGAAGCGTACTACCCACTGGTCGCCACGTGCTATACGCTCCTCAACCTCCTCCTTCGAAAGACGGAGTGATGTTACAAGCTGCTCACGTACCTCGTGGTTATATGCGAAGGTCTTACCCGCAGCCTCCGCCTCCGCACGAAGCTTATCCAACTCCTCTGGGGTGTCGAAGGCGTAGTATGCCCAACCTGCGTCGATAAGCTGCTTGGCGTACTGAAGGTAAATCTCCTTACGCTCGCTCTGACGATATGGAGCGTGTGGACCACCATAGCCAACACCCTCGTCAATCTCAATACCACACCACTTCAACGACTCGATGATATACTCCTCGGCACCAGGCACGAAGCGCTGTGAGTCGGTATCCTCGATACGGAGAATCATCTTACCGCCGTGACGGCGTGCAAAAAGGTAGTTATATAGTGCAGTGCGCACACCACCGATATGAAGTGGGCCTGTAGGGCTTGGCGCAAAACGTACTCTTACTTCACGTTTCATATTATCTCAAAATGTTTTATAGTTCGAAAAAAATTATTTTGCTTTGTGTTTAATCTTATACTCGGCACGTACCGTAACGCGAGCCTTCTTATCGCGTGATGAGAGGTTGAACGAGCCTCCAGCAGAGAACTCCTCATCGCCCGTAGCAGCGGTAATCTGGAATACGCCAGCGCGTGACATAGCGAGGTTGCCAAGCTCGGCATCCGAGTTCTCGGCAATCTTAAGCGCACGCTCACGAGCATCGGCCGCAGCAGCAGCGATAAGGTCGAGCTTCACGCTCTCGAGGTTCGAGAAGTAGTACTGTGGGTTGTAAACCTCGATTGCGATGCCCTTTGCAAGAAGCGAAGGAAGCTCGCGTGCGGCATTCTCCACAGCCTCCACGTTGTTAGACTCGATGCTGAACGACTGCGATAGGTTATAACCCGCAAAGCGTGAGCCAATGTAGTTACCATCCTCGTACACCGACTCCGAGAGTTTGTAGGTCGAAGGCATAGTGAACTTGATAGCCTCCACGTCTACGCCCTTGGCAACAAGGAAGCTGATGACATCGTTGCGATTCTGCTCCAACTTACGATAGCCCTCCGCAGCGTCGTAGTTCTCCGTCTCGATGCTACCATTGATAACAATGATGTCGGATGTAAACTCCGTCTCGCCAAGGCCCGTAACAGCGATAGTGCCTGTCATAGCGCGTGAACGCTGGGTATATGCAGCAGCCAAAACCATAGCCGAAAGCACAACGGCAGAGGCTATGATGATATATTTCCAAAGGTTGTTCATAGTGTTAAAATTTTAAGTTGTTATAGATTATACGTTGAACAAGAAGTGCATAATATCGCCATCCTCGACAACATACTCCTTACCCTCGATGCCAATCTTACCAACCTCGCGGCAAGCACGCTCCGAGCCAAGCTCCACATAATCGTTATACTTGATAACCTCGGCACGGATAAAGCCACGCTCGAAGTCAGTGTGGATAATACCCGCAGTCTCTGGAGCCTTCATACCGCGGCGGAAGGTCCACGCACGGCTCTCGTCAGCACCCGTAGTGAAGAAGGTCTGAAGGTCGAGAAGACGGTACGCAGCCTTGATAAGACGGCTTACGCCCGACTCCTTAAGTCCCATATCCTCGAGGAACATCTGGCGCTCCTCGTAGGTCTCCAACTCGGCGATATCCGCCTCGGCAGATGCCGCTACGATAAGCATCTCGGCACGCTCCGATGCGATAGCCGCCTTAACAGCCTCGGTGTGGGCATTACCCGTAAGTGCAGCGCTCTCGTCAACGTTACATACGTACAACACTGGCTTGTCGGTAAGAAGGTTGAGGTCGTAGACCACCTTGCGCTCCTCGGCAGTAAGCTCCACGGTACGAGCCGAGAGTCCCTGCTCCAAAGCCTCCTTATAGCGGCACAAGATATCGTACTGACGCTTTGCAACCTTATCGCCCGCTACGGCCTGCTTCTGGCACTTACCGATACGGTTCTCGATAGTCTCAAGGTCCTTAAGCTGAAGCTCTGTATCGATGATGCCCTTATCACGTACAGGGTCTACCGAGCCATCAACGTGTGTGATGTTATCGTTCTCGAAGCAGCGCAATACGTGGATAATAGCGTTGGTGTTACGGATGTTTGCAAGGAACTTATTACCAAGACCCTCGCCCTTTGAAGCACCCTTAACCAAGCCTGCGATATCCACAATCTCGATTGTCGTAGGCACCACGCGCTTTGGGTTGTCAATCTCTACGAGCTTCGTAAGACGCTCATCAGGTACGGTGATAACGCCTACGTTTGGCTCGATAGTACAGAAAGGAAAGTTCGCAGCCTGGGCGCGAGCGTTTGATAAACAGTTAAATAGTGTCGACTTACCTACGTTAGGAAGTCCTACAATTCCACATTGTAAAGCCATAAGTTATATTCGTTTTTTATTACTAATTCCAAAGTTTTTAGTCTGCCTGCGAAACGTTAACCAAAGCCTCGCGGTAGGCATTCAAGATTTGTGACTTGGCGATAAAGCCCAAGTAGTGATTCTCCTTATCCACCACAGGAAGCATCCACGTGTTGCTCTGCTCGAAGCGTGGCATAATGCTCTGAATCATCTCGTGTTCGAGAATCTTATCTGGTGGCTGAATCATATAGTGCATAATTGACTTGCCCCACTTGTCGCGGTCGAACATATCGTGACGTAGGTCATCGAGCTGCACCACGCCGAGTAGCTTATCCTGATTATCCACCACAGGGAAGATGTTACGGCGGGCATTCGAGATGATATTCACCACGTCGCCCAAGGTTATAGACTCGCGCAGACGTATAAAGTCGGTCTCCATAAGCTGGTCGAGGCGCAAGAATACAAATGCCGAAGAGTCCTTATCGTGGGTGAGAAGCTCACCACGCATACGCAACTGCTTGGTGTAGATAGAGTCGCGGTCAAGGCCATAGTTTACGGCAAACGAGATACACGATACTATCATCAGCGGGATGAACAATCCGTAGCCATTCGAGAGCTCGGCGATAAGGAAGATTGCCGTAAGAGGGGCCTTCATAACGCCCGACATAACACCCGCCATACCAGCCAGTGTGAATGAGGTAATGGATATCTCCCAGCCAAATACCGCGCGGCAGATAACCGCCAATGAGGCACCGGCAAAGGCACCCACGAAGAGCGAAGGGGCGAAGGTACCACCGACACCGCCCGCAGCATTTGTAGTAGCCATAGCCACAACCTTAAAGAGCATAATGGCGATAAGGTAGATGATTAGGAACCAATCGGCATCGCTGAAGGTGTAGAAGAGTGTGTTGTTGAAGAGCTCCGCAGTATTGCCATTCATCAACGAGCTAAAGCTGTTGTGGCCCTCGCCATAGAGTGGTGGAAAGATGAAAATCAAGATACCAAGCGATAGGCCCGCATAAAGCCACTTACGCCACTGCTCGTGGATAGACTTGTAGAAGCCACCGACCTTCGAGTTAACTGACGTAAAGTAGTATGCCATAACACCGCAGAAACATCCCAAGAGTGCAAACAACGGCACCTGTGCCACCTGAAACATATCGCTACTTGTAAGCGACACGGCGTAGATAGGCGAGAAGCCGTGCAGCGACAGCGAGATGATAGTCGCGGTCATAGATGCCATAAGCAGCGGGATGATAGACTTCGAGGTGATGTCGAGCATCAGAATTTCCAGAACGAAGACCACACCCGTAATCGGAGCCTTGAAGACCGCCGCCACCGCAGCACCAGCACCACAACAGAGCAACAACGTGATGTTCTTGTAGTTCAGGCGTGCGAGTTTACCGATGTTCGAGCCTATGGCCGCACCCGTAAGTACGATAGGTGCCTCAGGACCTACCGAACCACCAAAACCAATGGTCGTAGCACCACCCACGATAGAGGTCCAGGTGTTATGTCCCTTGATGCGTGAGTCGGTACGCGACATCGCATACAACACTCGCGTAACACCCTCCGAGATACCATCCTTAACGATATGCTTCACGAAAAGAGTCGCCAAGATGATACCGATTGCGGGGTATATCAAGTACAACCACTGCGCCTGATCTTCGGGAGTCCACGACGTGAGAAGGTGTGTGATAGTGTGGAGCAACGTATTGAAGATAAAGGCTCCTACACCCGCACACAATCCCACAACAATGGCCAAGATAGCCATCGCCTGCGACTCCGAGAGGCGGTGTGTAAGGGTGAGGTATACTTGATATATCCTATCCTTTATGTTTTGTTCGAGTTTAATCATTGTTGGGGTTATAGTTAATTAGTAGCCATACTAATCCCTGTGCGAAGAGTCTTACTGATTCTTCGCGCGGAACTCTGCAGCCTGACGCTCGATAAGCTCGCGGTCCTCGAAGTAGTTGATGCGCATAGCACGGCGTACATCGCTCAACGTCTCGGCAGCTGCGGCGCGTGCCTCCTCCGAGCCACGACGAAGAATATCGTAAACCTCCTCGATATGCTGCTCGTAGTACTTTCTGCGCTCGCGGATAGGTTGCAATAGCTCCTCCAATACCGCTATAAGCAGCTTTTTGCACTTCACGTCACCAAGACCACCGCGACGGTAATGCTCCTTCAAAGCCTCGAGATTCTCGTACTCTGGGAGATACTTCGCGAAATGCTCTGGGCGAGAGAAGGCATCGAGGTATGTGAATACGCAGTTACCCTCCACCTTACCTGGGTCGGTAATCTTGAGGTGGTCAGGGTCGGTGTACATACTCATAACCTTCTTCTTGATATCCTCTGGCGAGTCCGAAAGGTAGATGCAGTTGCCAAGCGACTTCGACATCTTTGCCTTGCCGTCGATACCTGGAAGGCGCAAACAAGCCGAGTTCGTTGGAAGCATAATCTCTGGCTCAACGAGTGTCTCGCCATATACCGAGTTGAACTTATGCACAATCTCGCGTGTCTGCTCAATCATAGGCTCCTGGTCGGCACCTACGGGAACTGTCGTAGCCTTGAATGCTGTGATATCCGAAGCCTGTGAGATAGGGTAGGTGAAGAAGCCAACAGGCGTACCCTTGCGCTGCTGATTCTCCTCCTCGTTGTTATTCTCGGCAAAGCCACGCATCTGAATCTCGGCCTTTACCGTAGGGTTACGCTGAAGGCGCTGAACAGTAACGAGGTTCATATAGTAGAATGCCAACTCCGTAAGCTCGGCAACGTATGACTGAATGAAGATTGTCGACTTCGTAGGGTCGATGCCGCAAGAGAGGTAGTCGAGAGCCACCTCGATAATATTCTCGCGCACCTTGTCTGGATTGTCGGCATTATCGGTAAGCGCCTGTGCATCGGCAATCATAATAAATATCTTGTCGTAGAGGCCTGAATTCTGCAACTCTACGCGGCGGCTCAACGAGCCTACGAAATGTCCCAAATGTAGTTTTCCTGTTGGACGGTCTCCTGTAAGTATTATCTTCTTTCCCATTGTAAATGTAAATTTTCGTTGTGTGATTTTTACGGATACTTATATGTATACGCTCGTAGGCGACAAAAATAAGAAAATTTTGTGAAATTTACTAAAGTAAAGTGTTAATTATAGATTTTTTTTATAACTTTGCATTAAAGGATTGTGTAAAACTTATAATCTTATGACAATTATTCAGCTTGAATATCTCTTGGCAGTGGCCAATTGTGGTAGTTTCTCTGTTGCCGCAGAGCATTGCTTCGTCACCCAGCCATCGCTCTCGATGCAGATTAAGGCGCTCGAGGATGAACTTGGTGTGGTGCTTCTCGATCGTACTAAAAAGCCGATTATCCCTACGGCTGTGGGGGAGGTGGTTTTGGAGAATGCACGACAGGCACTTCGTTCGTATAATTATATCCGCGAGTCGGTTGCGGAGATGCGTGGCGAGACCTCGGGAAAGATGCGTCTTGGTGTCATCCCAACCATTGCGCCATACCTTCTTCATAAGTTTATCCCAACCTTCATAAAGGAGTATCCAAAGGTGGAGCTTGAGATTCACGAGATGGTGACGGCGGATATCATCGAGGCACTAAAAACCGACCGTATTGATGCGGCTCTTGTGGCGTCGGGAACCTGCGGTGAGGGTATTACGGAACACGACCTTTTCAGCGACCACTTCTATGCCTATGTGTCGCCATCGCACCCACTCTTCGAGCGTTCGAATATCCGCATCGAAGATATTGATTTTAAGGACCTTATCCTCTTGAGTAGAGGTAACTGTATGCGTGACCAGATTTTTGAACTTTGTCAGGCTGCACACGAGATTCCATCGCACTTCTACTTCGAGTCAGGCTCGCTCGATACGCTTATGCGAATGGTCGATTGTACCTCGTGTATGACCATTATTCCAGAGATGGCTCTTGAGTTTATTCCGCTTGCTCGCCGCAACCGTGTGAAGAGTATTGCTAAGGGCGCAACATCGCGTCGTGTGGCTCTTGCCGTAAGCCGAACTTACGTAAAACTCTCGATTGTTGAGGCGCTCTGCAAGACAATTATGGAGTGCGTAAAACAGGATCCTGTTTAGTCAATTTTTCTACAACGGAAAATTGTCAATAATTGACAAAATTTAGTAGCGGGGATGGTGCTGAAATGTGCCATCCTCACTGCTTCGTTGTAGGGAGGATTGTAGGAATTTGAGGTATTGATGTTGGATTAGGTTGTGTGATTCCGAAATAAACCAATCGATTTATTTCTTTTTTCAACTTTTTTTACTATCTTTGCGAGGATATTGTATAAACGTTGTACGCCACGCGCGTGTAGAGAATACGCTGGCGGACATAAATAAACTTTGATTATTAGACTTTTACTATGGAGAATTTTGACAAGTTGGTAAACACGATAGTTGAGGCTATGGATGACAAGAAGGCGCAGGGTATCGTATCTTTGGACCTTTCGGGTTTTGATGGTGCTATTTGCTCTCATTTTGTTGTCTGCCACGCCGATTCAACAACGCAGGTAGATGCTATCTCGCAGGGTATCGAGGATAAGGTGTTCGAGGTTATGGGCGAGTGGCCAGTGCGCGTTGAGGGCCGTCAGAACTCATTCTGGATTGCTATGGATTATAGCGATGTTATCGTACATATTTTCCAGACAGAACTTCGTGACTTCTACCGTCTTGAGGAGCTTTGGGCTGATGCGCCTATGAAGCGTTACGACTTTGGTGAGTAATAAAAGGGGTTAGTAGTGCGTTGGTTACGCATTACTAATTTAATACGTGAGTATGGAAAAAAATAAGAGGCAATTCCCTCAACCACGTTTTAATTTTATGTGGTTTTGGGTTGTAGTAGCCTTTGTTATCATTGGCTACTCGATGTTCGGAGGCTCCGACCCTCGCCCTGTGGATGGCGATTGGAATATGGTTGAGGAGCTTGTCGAGCGTGGATATGTGGAGCGTATCGAGGTTAAGGATAAGGCTGATGCGAAGGTCTATATCTACGCCGATAAGGTTGAGTCGCTCGCACAGTCGGATGAGCGTTTTCAGAATATGCCACTATCTGGTGCGCAGGTAGTCTACAATACAAGTGGAGATATTCAGTATTTCGCCGAGCGTTTGGCAAAGGCCGAGGCTGCGGCAAAGGAGCTTAACCCAGAGGCGAAGGATGTCGTGGTGAAGTTTAGCCGCTCGGAGAAGGGTTGGGGTGACTATATTATCGACTTCCTCCCTTGGTTGCTCATCATCCTTGTGTGGGTGTTTATTATGCGCTCAATGGCTCGCAACGCTGGCGGTGGTGCTGGTGGCGGCATTATGAATGTGGGTAAGGCACGTGCGCAGATGTCGGATAAGAACTCCAAGGAGCGTGTTACGTTTAAGGACGTGGCAGGCTTGGAGGAGGCCAAGATAGAGATTATGGAGATTGTCGACTTCCTCAAGAAGGCGGACAAATATCGCGCTTTGGGTGCGAAGATTCCAAAGGGTGCGCTTCTGGCAGGCCCTCCAGGAACGGGTAAGACCCTCTTGGCAAAGGCTGTTGCTGGTGAGGCAAATGTACCTTTCCTCTCTATTTCGGGTTCCGACTTTGTCGAGATGTTCGTAGGTGTTGGTGCTTCGCGTGTTCGTGACCTTTTCGAGCAGGCAAAGAAGGTGGCACCTTGTATCGTATTCATTGATGAGATTGATGCAATCGGCCGTGCGCGAGGTAAGAACTCTGGTTTCTCGGGTAATGATGAGCGTGAGAATACTCTCAATCAGCTCCTTACCGAGATGGATGGCTTCCAGACCAATGCCGGAGTTATCGTCTTGGCGGCTACTAACCGTGTAGATATCTTGGATAAGGCACTGATGCGTGCAGGACGTTTCGACCGTCAGATCGAGGTTGGTCTTCCTGATGTTAAGGAGCGTCAGGCGATTTTCGAGGTACACCTCCGTAAGTTGAAACTCGACGATAAGCTCGACAGAGAGTTCCTCGCAAAGCAGACTCCAGGTTTTGCAGGTGCTGATATTGCTAACGTTTGTAACGAGGCTGCACTCATCGCAGCACGTCATAATAAGGATGTTGTTCAGCAGGAGGATTTCCTTGCGGCTATCGACCGTATCGTAGGAGGTTTGGAGCGTAGAAATATGCCTATGACAGCTACGGAGCGCCGCTCAACGGCTATCCACGAGTCGGGCCACGCAACGGTTATGTGGCGCTTGGAACATTGCGATCCTGTGTTGAAGGTTACAATCATCCCTCGTGGTCGCTCGCTTGGTGCTACGTGGTACTTGCCCGAGGAGCGTGTAAACTACAATGTCGAGCATTTCAGCCATAAGTTGGCGGGCTTGGTGGCAGGACGTGTTGCCGAGCAGATGCTTATGGGTGTTACCTCTACGGGTGCGTTGAACGACTTGGAGCGCACAACAAAGACTGCCTATGCTATGGTGGCTTACTATGGTATGAGTCCGAAGGTGGGTAACGTCAGCTTCTTCGATGCTACGGGACAGCGTGATGCCTTCACAAAGCCATTCTCGGAGCGTACCGCAGAGGTTATCGACGAGGAGGTACGTCGCATTGTTGACGAGGCTGTGGCATTGGCACGCGAGATTGTTGAGGCGGAGCGCGAGAATATTGAGCGTATGGCAGATATGCTTCTTGAGAAGGAGACTATCTTTGCTGAAGATATAGAGACTATCCTTGGTAGTGCGGCGCAGAAGCGTGGTGAGGAGATTGCGGAGCAGGCTGTGGAGCTTGAGCCAGAGTCACCAGCCGAGGAGAGTGTCGAGAATTCGGAGAATTAATATAAGAGATTATGAGCGATAAGTTGCAAAATCTTTTGGTGCGTGGTGCAAGTGGCGTGGTGCTATTTGGCGTTGTTCTTGGTGCTGCGTTCTTGGGCTACTGGGGCTTTGGTGCGCTGATGCTCCTTATTACCGTTGTTGGAGTATGGGAGTTCTATCAACTTGCTATGGCAAAGGGGGCTATGCCACAACGTTGTATGGGTATTGTAACCTCAATACTACTCCTCGTAACGGCATTTTCGGCAATATTATTGGCAATCCCTTGTGTAGAGTCGGTTGTCGGAGAGTGTCTACCTTTTGTACTGCTTGCTACTATCGCTGCTTTTGCGCTTATCTTCTTTGTTGAGGTGTTCCGTAATAAGGAGAACCCTACGCAGAATATAGCATCAACAATTATGGGTGTTATCTATGTGGCACTGCCAATGTCGTTGATGTTGTTCATCCCATTTATGCTCTCACCAGATAAGTGGAATCCTTGGATTTTCCTTTTCTATCTCTTCTTGGTGTGGGGCAACGATGTCTTTGCCTACTTGGTGGGTATTAGCATCGGCCGCCATAAGATGTGTCCACGTCTTTCGCCAAAAAAGTCGTGGGAGGGATTCTTCGGTGGCGTTCTCGGCTCGTTGGCTATGGGTGTACTCGGCGCCTATGTCGTAGAGGGTAACTACCTCGTGTGGTTGGGCTTGGCACTCGTTGTGTCGCTGTCGAGTGTTGTTGGCGACTTGGTGGAGTCGATGTTCAAGCGTGACGCTGGCGTTAAGGACTCGGGTAACTTCATCCCTGGTCACGGAGGTATGCTCGATAGATTCGATGCTCTTATCCTCTCGGCGCCATTCGCCTTTGTCTACCTTTGTGTTATGATGTTTGTAACACAACTCTAATTGAATACTAACCTAAAAACTATACCTAACTATGAAGATTAATAAAGAGGGATATTGGATAATTGGTATCACTGGTCTGTTATGCCTATCTATCTGGGCTCTTGTCTACTTCCTCATCGACACGCATATCGCCATTATGTGGTTTATGTCGGTATTCTTGCTCATCTTCTGGTTCTTCGTTGCTGCCTTCTTCCGTGAGCCAAGGCGAGTGCAGATTCACGATGATGAGTTGCTATTCTCGCCTTGTGATGGCCGTGTCGTTGTTACGGAGGTTGTCTCGGATGATGAGTATATCAAGGGCGAGATGATGCAGATATCTATCTTTATGTCGGTTACGAATGTTCACGTTAACTGGATGCCTGTTCGTGGCGTTGTGGAGTATTTCAAGCACCACCACGGT
>JADBON010000016.1:0-13347 GCA_015656305.1 Alistipes sp. | reverse complement strand
ATGTGCCATACGTTGTTGAGACATCTATCGGTGTTGACCGTATGTTCTTGCAGATTATGTCTGCGGCATACTGCGAGGAGAAGTTGGAGAATGGCGAGGAGCGCGTAGTATTGCGTATCCCTGCGGCTCTTGCTCCTACGAAGGTTGCTGTTATGCCACTTGTTAAGAAGGATGGTCTTCCAGAGGTTGCACGTCAGATTATCGACGACCTCAAGTATGACTACAACGTTGTTTACGACGAGAAGGACTCTATCGGTAAACGCTACCGCCGTCAGGATGCTATCGGTACTCCATTCTGCGTAACTGTAGACCACGATACTTTGACAGACGGTATGGTTACCGTACGTCACCGCGATACTATGACTCAGGAGCGTGTTAAGATTGAGGATTTGCGCGCGTTGATTGAGAAGGAGGTATCGTTCCGCGAGTTGTTCAAGAAGATTAAGGAGGCTTAATGGCTCGACTGATTGCCATAGACTACGGCACCAAGCGCACAGGTTTGGCGGTGACCGACCCTCTGGGTATCATCGCCTCGCCTTTGGAGACCGTCGAGACGAAGCAGCTGGAGCGCTACCTTGCCGACTACTTCGCAAAGGAGGAGGTGTCGACCATCGTTGTGGGACATCCCCGACAGATGAGTGGCGAGCCTTCGGAGACGATGCGCTATATACAGCCGCTGATGGGGCGTCTGCGTCACGCCTACCCCGATAAGAAGGTGGTGGCATACGACGAGCGTTTCACGTCGGTCTTGGCGCAGCGTACTATCCGCGAGAGTGGTATCGGTAAGATGGCCCGCCGCGATAAGGCACTTGTGGATAAGGTCTCGGCAGCGATAATCTTGCAGGATTATATGGCATCAGTAGGAATGTAAACTAAAGATAGAAAGAAAGTTATGATTTATCCAATCGTTATATACGGCTCGCAGGTGTTGCGTAACGTATCGGAGAACATCACTCCCGAGTACCCTGAGCTAAAGAAGCTCATCGAGGATATGTGGATTACTCTCGGCGAGGCTGAGGGTGTAGGTCTTGCAGCGCCACAGATTGGCAAGAATATCCGCCTCTTCATCGTTGACGGCACACCTTGGGGTGAGGAGAATCCAGAGTTGGCAGATTTCCGTAAGGTCTTTATCAATGCGGAGATTTACGAGAGCTCGGAGGAGACAGGACTCTTCGAGGAGGGTTGCCTATCGTTGCCAGGTTTGCACGAGAATGTGCGCCGTCCGCTCTCAATCCGTATGCGCTACCTCGATGAGAACTTCGTGGAGCACGACGAGGAGTTTTCGGGTAAGCCAGCGCGTGTCATCCAGCACGAGTATGACCATATCGAGGGTAAGGTCTTTACCGACCATCTCGCACCAATTCGTAAGAATTTGATTAAGAATAAGTTGCAGAAGATGGCGCGTGGCTCATATCGCGCTGCGTATAAGACCAAGCGATAAGAAACTTATCGACCAAGTTATTCAATCGCCGAGGGGTATTGCGCTCCTCGGCGATACTTTTTTATATATAAGGTATATGTTTTTCTATTTATAAAATTGATTTTTCTGTTGAAAAAGGTTTTCTATTTGAAAAAAATATCTTATATTTGTATTTGAAACAGAAATGTTAAACTTAAAATCTTATTACTATGAAAAAGTTTTTGCTTGCTATTGTTGCTATGATTTGTGTTGCTGGTGTATCTGCGCAGGACTATAAGAACTCTATCGGTTTGCGTATTGGCTATGGTGCGGAGCTTCAGTATGAGCGTCATCTCTCTGCAGATAACTATCTTGAGTTTAACCTCGGTTTGAGCGATTTTGATTTGAATGATGCTTTTGTAAATGTTATGTATAACTGGAACTGCTGCGAGTGGGATTGGACTCCAAACGCAGGTAAGTGGTTCCTCTCTGCAGGTGTCGGTGGTTCACTCGGTTGGTGGAACAAGCCAGATGCTAAGCTAAACTTCAACGTGGGTGTTGCTGGTAACGTTGCATTCGGTATCCGTTTCAACAAGCCTGTAACTCTTTCACTCGACTATCGCCCAACAATCTACTTCTTGAACAACGCTTGGGCTCACGGCTTCACAGGCTTCGCCCTCACTTGTACATACAACTTCTAAAACACTTAGGGCCGTCGTAAGGCGGCCTTAATTTTTTCTAACACATAAAATCGAAACAACTAAAGATGAAAAAATTACTTCTTATTGTAGCAGTGCTTTTTGTTGCCACAACGTCATTCGCGCAGGATTGGTCTGTGGGTGGCCGCGTAGGTTCAGGCTTCCAGGTTGTGGGACAGTATAAGTACGATGGCTCAAACTATTTTGAGGCTCGCTTCGGTACATCGTGGAATAACCCTGTGGTTACTACCGTTTTGGCTGACCAGAGTGATGTCAGCATACATCAGGGCCGCGTTATGGCAGATTTCACAATTCTTCACAACTGGCATATCCTCGATATGGATTGGACTCCACGTGGCGGTATGTGGTTCTTCGATGCGGGTGTTGGTGTTAACGTAGGTGGTGTTGCTCACTACGCTTACGCAGGTATTGCGGGTATGGCACGTCTTGGCTTTACCTTCAACAATACGCCTATTACGCTTGCTCTCGACTGGACTCCTACGTTTGGCGCAGGCGTACTCTATGTTAAGAAGTATAACGAAGCCTTCTTCAATGAGTTAGGTTTGGCAAATATCGGCATTAGCTGTACTTACAACTTCTAATCTATTGCCGATACGGCTATCGTTATAATGGCGAATGGGAGTGCCTCAGTGGTATCCCATCCGCCATTTTTTTTGTCTATCGTGCTTTGCAGTATCGCTCTACGGAGTCGGCGGTTATCGTAGTGTCGTTTAGGATTACAAGCCGCTCCACGACGTTGTGTAACTCACGAATATTCCCCGACCACTCCTTCGTTGCGAGGATGTTGATAGCTTCAGGCTCGATACTCTTTGTGGGGGTGTTGTGACGCGAGCATATCTCCGATAGAAAGTGCTTTACAAGAAGCCCTATATCCCCACGTCGCTCACGTAGTGGTGGCACGTCTATCTCGATGACACTCAGACGGTGGTAGAGGTCCTCGCGGAAGTTGCCCACGCGAATCTCGTTGCGAATATTCTTGTTCGTCGCCGCCACTACACGAACATCCACACTTATATCCTTATCACCTCCCACGCGCGTAATCTTATTCTCCTGCAACGCACGTAGCACCTTCGCCTGCGCCGAAAGCGACATATCACCAATTTCGTCCATAAAGAGTGTGCCTCCGTCGGCCAACTCGAACTTTCCCTTGCGCTGCTTTACTGCCGAGGTAAACGAACCCTTTTCGTGGCCAAACAACTCGCTCTCAATAAGTTCCGAAGGTATTGCAGCACAGTTTACCTCCACAAATGGAGCCTCCGAGCGGGCGCTTTTTAGATGCAACCATCGCGCTACAAGCTCCTTTCCCGTGCCGTTTTCGCCCAGCACCAATACGCGGGCATCCGAGGGTGCTACGCGTTCGATCATCTGTCGTACCTCGTCAATGGCCTTCGACTCGCCGATGATGGGTTGTGTGGCACAGTTCGTGCGTTTACCATTGTGGCGTGTGGCGCGAGGTCGAGGGTACTCCTCGTTAGGTGTCTCGCTCTCGAGGTTACGTAACGTGGAGAGTAGACGGTTCATATCTATAGGTGCGCTGAGGTAGTCGATAGCTCCACTGCGTAGTGCCTCTACGGCACTCTCGACCTCTGCCTTACGCACTACGACTATCGTCGGAAGTCCAATACCTCGGATGTCTATCTCGCCATCGGTGATTGCGGCGTCGAAGTGGTCGTTGTGGCACATCTCCGCAGCCGAACTTAGACTATCGGTCGAGTAGGTGTCGTAATTCTCGAAGTGAAGACGCTCGCTTAGTGAGTTAATCATAGTTTTCGATTGCGATAGGAGTAAAATTTTTGCCATAGTTTGTTTATGTAAATTATTTTTAGTTACTTTGTATGGTTAAACTATTGCCATTTGTTCGGGGGTTAAAGATTACATCTTTAAACTTTAGGTGCAATAGATGCTTTAGGAGTGACATAACTCCAGTATTATAATGGGCCAAGGCGGCTATATTCGATGCCACGCTCGTTATATTATTTGTATTCAAACATCATTACACAATGAGGAAAAATTATAACTTTACACGTCGCAGACTCTATCTTCCAGAGTATGGTCGCCATATTCATCAGATGGTCGATTCGCTAATGGAGATTGAGGACCGCGTGGAGCGCACACGACAGGCGAAGGCTGTCATAGCGGTTATGGGTAACCTCAATCCTACGTTGCGTGATACGGAGGATTTCAAGCATAAACTTTGGGACCATCTCTTCATAATGTCCGATTTTCAGTTGGATGTCGATTCGCCATACCCACAACCATCACGCCAGGATTTGACTCTTAGACCTCAAAAACTCTCATATCCGCAGTCGCGTATCACGTTTAAGCATTACGGCAAGTATACCCAACGTTTCGTGTCGCTAATTGCCCAAGAGAAGGAGTCGCCAAGAGCCACGCAGGAGCTTTCGAATATCGCACGATATATGCGTACCAAGAGCTATGAGTTCAACAACGAGCATCCTAACAACGACTCCATCATTCGCGATATACGTATTATGGCGGGCGACGGACTCGAGGTAGACCTCTCGGCTATCAGCACAATGCGTAGCAACTATCGTCAGGGTAGCCAGCAGAGACAGCAGCGACGTGGTAAGCAACAGCGTAATAATAATGGCCGCAAGATGCAGAAGGGGGGCAAAAGCCACTCGCGCCATAACAACCATTAGAAACTTTTAATAACCCTATATCGAATATCATAAACTATGAAGAAATATCTTATTGCGGCACTCTCTTTTGCTCTGTTGATGGTGTCGTGTGGCGGTGAGCAGCGAGGTGTTAATACCACAATCTCGGGACGTTTTGTTGGCAATACCGTGGACTCTGTCTACTTGGATAAGATTGCTGATGGCGTAGCAGCACCAGAGCGTATTGCGGGTGTTGCGTTGCAGGATAATGGTGGCTTCGAGTTCTCGATTGCTGTTGCCGAGGAGTCGCCACGTTTCTATCGCCTTACCTTCTCGGACTCTACACGTCCTATCACGCTTGTCGTAGCGGCTGGTGATGAGATTCGCTTGGAGGCTGCTGGCGACATCTTCCTTAACTACGAGGTTGAGGGTTCCGAGGAGTCTTCGCTTATCAGGGAGTTCAATCGCGACTATTTTGCGGCGTGTGACCGCCTGGCTCTTATTGCCGAGCGTCTTGGAACTGCGACACGCTACTCGGAGGTTGAGGCTTACCGCGCTGCGCAGGAGGCTATTAAGGCGCAGGTGCGCTTCGTAGGTGCTAATCAGGGAAGCCTTGCGGCGTTGTACGCCTTGCGTCACGCTGTTGCCGAGCAGTATATCCCACAGCTCGATGGCTTTGGTGTTACGTTGGCGCACTACACTGCGGTGCTTGATGGACTTAAGGCTAACTATCCAGAGTCGCCATATATCGCACTTTTGGAGCGTGAGGTAGCAGACCAGCAGGCACTTATGGATGTTGTTAATAGCGTGGAGTTGGTGTCGTATCCCGATATCGAACTTCAGGATATGTATCGCAAGAGCCATAGCTTGTCATCGCTTTCGGGAGGTGTTACGTTGCTCTATTTCTGGATTTCGGAGAGCGCGGTGTGTAACAATATAAATGCCGACCTGAAGGCACTTTATGAGCGTTACCACGACAAGGGTTTCGAGGTGTATCACATCTCGGCAGATGGCGATGAGGCTATGTGGATTGAGGCTGTGCGTCAGCAGGGCCACCCTTGGATTTCGGTATATGGAGGTCAGAATGCTGATGTCTTTACGCTCTTTAACGTAGAGACTTTGCCAAAGGCTTATCTCATTGACCGAGAGGGTAATGTGAGCGTTGCACCATTGAATATGTCGGCTTTGGAGCGAGAGCTTAAGCGATTGTTGTAGGATGATATACTTCGTGTCGGACATACACCTCGGGGCGGGCGATAAGGCTCAACAATTGCGTACCGAGCGTGCCTTTTGCAGATGGCTTGATGCTATCTCGCAGGATGCCTCACGCCTCTACCTTTTGGGTGATATTTTCGACTTTTGGTTTGAGTATCGTAGGGTTGTGCCACAAGGCTTTGTGAGGGTGCTTGGTCGCCTGGCAGATATGTCGGCAAGGGGCGTGAAGATATGCTTCTATGTCGGTAATCACGATATGTGGTGCTACGACTATTTGGAGCGTGAGTGTGGCGTGAAGGTCGTTCGCGCACCACGTGTAGAGAGTGTTGGCGGTGTAAAGTTGCACCTCGCGCACGGCGATAATATGAATATCCACGGCGAGCCTATGCTCAAACTTATGAACGCTGCGTTCCGCTCTAATCTGTTGCGTAGGGTTGTTAGTTGGATTATCCATCCAGACCTCTTCCTTCGCTTTGGACAGTGGTGGAGTGGCAAGTCGCGTAAGAGCCATAGTGCAGAGAAAATAACAGTCGATAACCTACGATATTTGATAGATTATGCCCGTGAGCATCACGCTACGCACGAGGATGTCGGGGCGTATATCTTTGGCCATATGCACCTTGCCTATCGTCATTCGGAAGGTGCGCTCGATGTTCTGTTTATGAGCGACTGGTCGGGTGCTGTGGCGAGCTATGTGGCTATGGATGAGAACGATAACCTTGAACTTAAAACTTTTGATATAGATGAGACAGTATCTCGAATTGTTGGATAAGATATGTCGTGATGGCGTTGTGCGTGGCGATAGAACGGGTACAGGTACTAAGGGAATCTTCGGCTATCAGATGCGCTTCGATCTTCGTGAGGGTTTTCCGTTGGTGACCACAAAGCGCCTCTTCTTGAAGGGCGTGATTTATGAGTTGCTGTGGTTCCTCAGGGGCGATACCAATATCAAGTATTTGGTAGATAATGGCGTACATATCTGGGATAGCGATGCCTATCGCTACTATAACGAGCTATGCGTACGTCACGGCGTGCTACCCGTAGATAAGGATACGTTCCTTGCTGCTGCGGGCGTTGAGTCGCCTATCGAGGGGTATCGCTTTGGCGATTTGAATAATGTCTATGGCTATCAGTGGCGTAGCTGGCCTACGGGTGATGGTGGCGCTATCGACCAGATAAAAAAGGTCATCGAGACCATCAAGACCAATCCTAACTCGCGCCGTATGATTGTTTCGGCGTGGAATGTTGCCGATGTAGATAGTATGGCTCTGCCTCCTTGTCACACTATGTTCCAGTTCTTCGTGGCCGAGGGACGCCTCTCGTGTCAGCTCTATCAGCGTAGTGGCGACACCTTCCTCGGTGTGCCATTTAACATCGCGTCGTATGCTCTGCTTACGATGATGATTGCCAAGGAGTGTGGCTTGGAGCCTGGTGAGTTTGTCCACACGTTGGGCGATGCGCATCTCTATCTTAACCACCTCGAGCAGGCCGCGGAGCAGCTTTCGCGTGAGCCACGTAAGCTCCCTACGATGCATCTTAATCCCGAAGTTAAGTCTATCTTCGACTACACCTTCGAGGACTTTACGTTGGAGGGCTACGACCCTCACCCAGCAATCAAAGCACCACTTTCGTTTTAATATTTAGAGTATGGTAAGCATTATCGTTGCAATAGCCCAGAATGGCACTATCGGCGACAAGAACTCGCTCTTGTGGCACATTAAGGAGGATATGCGCTTCTTCCGCACCACCACCTCGGGACACCCCGTGATTATGGGTCGCAAAACTTTCGAGTCGCTCGGCTCGAAGCCATTGCCCAAGCGCAAGAATATCGTTATCACACGCTCCGACGTGGAGTTTGAGGGTGCTTTCGTGGCACACTCATTAGAGGAGGCTATCGCACTTGCCGAAGGTGACGAGGAGATTTTCATTATGGGTGGTGCGCAGATTTATAAGCAGGCTCTTGATGTGGCGGATAGAATGTATATCACACGTGTAGAGCGTGATTATGAGGGCGATACGTCATTCCCAGAGATTGATTATAGTAAGTGGACTTTGGTTAAGGAGGAGCGTTTCGAGCGTGGCGAGGAGTATGAGTCGCCATTTGCCTTCCTTGTCTACGACAGAAAGTAGTAGTCATATTAATTAGATCGTCTCTTGTGGTTGTGCAAGGGACGATTTTTTGTTTTGTTTTATACGAACAATGTCCCTAGGAGTGTTGCCTGATTGGAAAATATTTTTTAATTTTGTGATGCTATTGGATAAATAGCGACATATTCGGTGTTTTCGCACTGTCCTTAATCGAAAATGTGGAAGTTTTCAATGCAAGAGGACATAACGAACAGCACTCATTTCTTGTATAGCTATGTGGCTGTACGCTTATTGCGTACCTACCCCATACTATCCAGGTGTGGGGCATTGTATCGTTTATTCTTGCATAGGTCTTTCCACAACCTTCGATTAGATAGACGAAATCAACTCCACACTTTCTGTTTTTATATACCACTATAATGGATATGTGAAATCGAGAATTTAGTGCCAACTTAAAGCGATGTTAAGATAATTATTAAATATGGAGTAAGCTGAAAATCCTTAAAAGAGTAAGCGAATAATAAAATATTACACTACTATGGGATATAGTCCAAAGACAAAAGCTGATTGCGACAGATGGATTTCTACCGCAGAAAGTAATCTTTTAACAGCTAAAGCTACTTATGAGAGAATTAAGGCTGGTTACCCTGTGAATTATAGTAAGCAGGCTGTAGCGGATGCAAAAATTAAAGTTGAAAACGCAAAAGCAGAATTAGCAAAATATAAAGCTCTACGCAAGACATTGAAAGAGTAATGTCTCAAATCGATGCACAATGCGGAGATGATAAGATAAGATGGGACTACTACAATGGAGAGGAAGTATGTAGTAAATTCACTTTCAGAGAGTGGCATCTAATAGCAAGTGATATTGATACTGATGAAGAGTGGAAAAACTTTTTGTCCGAATATAAAAACTTTGCAGAGTGCTACATATTAAAAACCTCTGCGGATAATTCCAGTATCGGATTTGTCTATCTGTATAAAGAGTCTCAACTCAATAAGATTGTCTCTATTCACGGTGGAGGCTGGGGTAGGTCAATGTCTCTGTCTCGCCTCTACTTTCGTGGAATGATATTAATGATTGAAACTCTACTTGCAAAGGGTTACAAGGTGCGTACTTGTTGCAACATTGATAATAATAATGCTTTTTGTTTTTTGCGTGGAGTTGGATTTGTTAAGTATTGCACAACCAATACAAGAAACTATATGTGGATAAACGAAAAGCGACTTAAAAATAGCAGGATATACAAATATTTAAATCGTTTATAATTTAGACGTCGTACTTTGCCCAATAGAAAGCGCAAGTGAATATGTAGATTTGGTATATCTACGTAACAGAAATAAGGGTGTCCAACCAAAAGTTGGACACCCTTAATCATTATATTGCCGATGGGTTAACCTATCGTGTGCATTCGTACCGAAGCCTTGATAAGTGCTATCGCGCGGATGCGGCTAATCTCAATATCCTTATCTGCGTGGTGCTGATTCTGGCTCACCAGACGCACGTGGCCCTCAAGCTCTGACTTCTGAACATACTTAACTGTGATGTACTCCTCGCCATCCATATCTATCGAGAGCAGGTACATATCGCCCCAGAATACATCGCGCACGTCGCGAAGCTGCTTATAGAGGATGATGTCGCCACTCTTAAGCAGCGGATACATCGAATCACCAACGACATATATCGCGCCATCGCACTTCGGAAGGTTTGGAATGTGGATGTAGTTCACAGGCTCCAACTTCGACTCCTCGGCAAAGAGGGGAGTGAGTCCCGCAGTACCCTCAATCGAGTAGAGAGGCACGCTCTGGAGTGGCAACGAGCGGTCGGTGCGGTGGGTGTATGGCGTAAAATCAGGCTCGGCGTTAAACATTTTACCTTTGCCCTCCTCTACCCACTCTGGGTTTACATTAAAATCTTGAACAAGGATATTCTTGTTACGTGTCGATAGTCCAGCCTTGCCAGTTTCAATCATTGAAAGTGCTGCCTTTCCGATGCCAAGATGCTGAGCTAATTGCTCTTGCGTCATATTTAGCTGCTTACGTATAAGTCTTAATCGCTGTCCAATCGTCTCCATATAAGAAAATATTATATTAAAAATTTGTACAAAATACTTGACAAGATAAATATTTGAACATATCTTTGTAGTGCAAAGTTAAGCAATTTATTTTAAAATTGCAAGCAACGGAGCAAAATATTTAATTAATAAACCCTAATTAATCAGTTATGTACGAATTTTCAGATGATGTTTACCTTGAGGTTGCCGAGCGCCTGATGCAGGCTATCGGGCGCAAGGAGTTCTTCAGTGGGGCGGTGACCTACTACGATGATGAGGTGTGTTGTAGGTTAAAAATTAGTGCTGTGGTGCATCGAACAAAAGGGGGTGGTGACGAGCCACAGAGGAGTGTCGAGGCAAGAGTTGTGCCTGTATGGTGGGAGATGATAACAACCATCGGCAATGAGGAGGTCGTGAACGACTTTTCGTTTCGTGAGATGATGGCTTTAATATCGTAGCGTATGGAGAGAAGTGTTGTTGGAGAGGTGTGTGGCAGGGAGTCGGCCACGCCCTCGTTTGAGGAGTTTGCATTAGAGGTATATCCCTTCTTGGATATGACTCCGTTTCATCGTACCTATTATGCTGTGCTTCAGGCCTATGCCGAGGGGCGTATTCGTAAGTTGATTGTCTCGATGCCGCCGCAGCACGGCAAGAGTGTAGGTGCTACGACGCTGCTGCCCGCCTATATGCTTGGCCTCGACCCCGATATGCGTATTGCGATTGCCTCCTATTCGGGAACGCTGGCCTCGAAGTTCAACCGCCGTGTGCAGCGTATCTTGGAGTCAAAGGAGTATGGCGCGATATTCCCCGATACCACGATTAAGTGTGGCACGAAGCCCTCGGGTTATATCCGCACGTCGGACGAGGTGGAGATTATAGGGCGCAAGGGCGAACTTATCAGCGTTGGCCGTGAGGGCTCTCTGACGGGAAATCGTGTAGATTGCTTTATCCTCGATGACCTATATAAGGATGCTATGGAGGCGCAGTCGCCCGTTGTGAGGGAGAACTGCTGGGAGTGGTACACCTCGGTGGTGCGCACACGTATGCACAACGCCTCGCGTGAGCTGATAGTCTTCACACGCTGGCACGAGGAGGATCTCATCGGCCGACTTTGCCGTACGGAGCCTTGTCGCGTTATGACCTCGATGGCGGATATAGACGAGGTGGGCAAGGATGAGTGGTTGATATTGAACTTCGAGGCGCTGAAGGCCTCGCCACCTACGCAGCTTGACCCACGTGCCGAGGGTGAGGCTCTATGGCCCGAGCAGCAGAGTGCCGAGTTGTTGATGCTTAAGCGCCGCCTCGATGCCGTACGCTTCGAGACTATGTATCAGGGCCGTCCCACAACGCGCGAGGGACTTCTGTATGGCGATGGCTTTAGGGAGTATGCCGAGCTTCCGCGCGATGTAGTCACGCGGGCAAGCTACACCGATACGGCTGATACGGGTAGCGACTACCTCTGCTCGATAGCCTATGTTGTGGATATGGATGGTGTGATATACGTTACAGATGTGGTCTACTCGCAGGAGGCGATGGAGGTTACGGAGAGGCTTGTGGCGGAGATGTTGGAGCGCTCGGCAACGCGCGTGGCCTATGTCGAGAGTAATAATGGTGGTCGAGGCTTTGCCCGTGCGTTGCAACGTCTGGTGCCGAGGGTGCGTGTGGAGTGGTTCCATCAGAGTGGTAATAAGGAGGCGCGAATACTCTCGAACTCGGCGACGGTGCTTCATAATATCCGTATGCCACAGGGGTGGCAGCAGCGTTGGCCAGAGTTCTACGAGCATCTTGTCACCTATCGCCGCCTGTTTCGTGCTAACCGCCACGATGATGCTGCCGATGCGCTTACGGGAGTTGTCGAGAGGGAGATAACCTCGGCGCAGGGTGGTGGCTGGCAACGTGCGAAGTTTATATAATTCACCACACAAGGCCATTGATATTCCGTATATTTTTGCTAATTTTGGGGTATGAAAAAGATTGTTGTGGCATTCGATTCGTTCAAAGGCTCGCTCTCCTCGCTTGAGGCTGGCGAGGCCTTTGCTGCGGGCTATCGTGAGGTGGTGGCCGATGCCGATATTCGCCTATTCCAAATCTCGGATGGTGGCGAGGGACTCTCGGAGGCTATCCACTCGGCTCTCGGTGGCGAGGTTGTGAGGTGCCGTGTTACGGACCCTCTGGGTAGAGATATCGTTGCAAGTTACGCCATCGTGGGTGGCGCTACGGCGGTGGTTTCGCTTGCTGCGGCATCAGGCTTAACGCTCCTTACGTCCGAGGAGCGTAATCCTCTCATTGCCACGACATTTGGCACAGGCGAACTTATACTCGATGCTATTGCTCGCGGATGCAGACGTATTATCGTAGGCCTTGGTGGTAGTGCTACCACAGATGGTGGAGCGGGAATGTTACGCGCCCTGGGTTATCGCTTCTATGATGCCGTGGGTGAGGAACTTACCGTTAGTATAGATATCCTCGAGCGTGCTGTATCGGTGTCGGATAGCGCGGTGAAAGGTGAGGTGCGTGATGTGGAGATTGCCGTAGCCGTGGATGTTGATAATCCGCTATATGGATGGCGTGGTGCCGCCTATGTCTTTGCACCACAGAAGGGTGCTTCGGCGGAGATGGTCGAGCGTCTTGATGATGCCTTGCGTCACTATGTCAAGTTGGGCGATGGTTACTGCGGTTATGAGGCCTCCACCTCGGCAGGCGTAGGTGCTGCGGGAGGTGTGGGCTATGCCTTTCGAGCCTTTATGGGTAGAGAGCTTACTTCGGGTATAGAGCTTCTCCTTGATATAATTGGCTTTGATGCAGCACTCTCGGATGCTATGTTGGTCGTTACGGGCGAGGGGCGTGTCGATGCGCAGACGCTGATGGGTAAGGCTCCTTCGGGGGTGCTGCGCCGTGCAACGAAGTATGGTGTAGATTGCATCGCGGTGGGTGGATGTGTCGAGATGTCGGAGGCGCTTAAGCAGAGCGATTTCAAGGCTATCTATGCCTCGATGCCAGAAACAATGTCTGTTGATGAGGCTATGCAGCCGTCGGTTGCTCGTGAGAATCTCCGTAGAGTAGGGCGTCTTGTGGCCGAGCGTACGAAGTAACGGCTATCGGATAATTATCGAGTTTACAATCTGCGCTCCCGCGCGCTGGTTTAGGCGCACCATAAGCTCATCGCGGCGAAAGAATATCTCCTGACGTGCCACGCCCGAGGCGATACCTATATATAATATTCCGCGCTCGTAGCGAAACTCCGTTGTTAT
>JADBON010000200.1:0-3269 GCA_015656305.1 Alistipes sp. | reverse complement strand
ACCTATCCCGTGTATAAGATGGAAATCTCTAACACATCTCACCCATTCTACACAGGTAAGATGAAGTTGGTAGATACCGCAGGTCGTGTGGATAAGTTTATGAGCCGTTACGCAAAGCGCTACGATAAGAAGAACAAGTAATAGTTACTTGGTTCACAAAGTAAGAGTCAGTCCAAAGTGGATTGACTCTTTTTTTTGTGGTGATAGATTCATTTCATACATCCCATCCTATATTTCATACATTCCCCGCAGTTTGGGGTTGCCTATCAGAAAAAAGATTGTAATTTTGCCTACGTAAACAGAAACTATGACCAAACATCTTATCATATCTACGGCTAACGATTTGGTGCGTATCGCGCCCGAGCGTATAGTCTACATCTCGTCCGATGGCAACTACTCGACAATGGTGCAGGCCGATGGCGAGATGCGTATGCTGTCGTATCAGCTTGGGCAAATCGAGAGGATGATATTCACGCAACTGGGTAGCGCTGGCGAGCAGTTTATTCGCATTGGTAAGAGTTTGATTATCAATCGCTCATATATCTACTATATAAACATCACAAAACAGAAACTTGTGCTTAGCGACGCAGTCTCGTTCAGCCATACAGTATCGGCATCGAAGGAGGCTCTGAAGCAGCTCAAGGAGCATATCGAAATGGAGGTTAAATAGCAATGAGTAGGAGAAATAACTATAACGATATTGGCGAGAATGAGATTCGCATCATCGGTCACGCTACGGCGAAGGAGCAGGGCGGCGTTAAGCGCTTGTGGCTTTTTGTTGGCCTTATCGTCGCGGTGGTGACGGTGGTGGCGGTTGCGCTGATGTTTGCGCTACGCACGGAGTCGAACGAGGAGCAGGTGACGTACGTCGACGAGGGTAATGTTGTTGTGCCTGTTGAGGCTATGGAGGAGCCTGTCGTAGTGTCACGTGAGCCTATGTCACGCATAGCGGATAGTGAGGTAAGTGGTTCATTTACAGAGATTCGTGATACCACGATAAACGATGTTCCGCTGAAGATATACATCCCACATAATGCCGAGATGTCGTTGCATATTGGCAAGGTTGCGAGGGATGATAAGGCGATTGTCTATGTCGCCGAGGCGGCATTCATCCGCTCGGATAATGGAGGTATCGTGGGTGCCTTTGTTTTGGCTGGTGAGCCTCGGGCGTGGGGCCTCTCGGTGCGTGGCTACTGCGCGGTTATAGATGGTAAGGTTACGGTTGGCGTGGCAGATAACTCGCCACTCTTCGAGCAGGCTACCGAGCGAGGTGGCTACTTCTTCCGTCAGTATCCGCTGGTTGATAACGGGGCGTTTGTCGAGAACGAGCCAAAGAATAAGTCTGTGCGTCGTGCCATCTGTCAGCGCGATAATGAGACCTTTATGGTTGAGTGCCTTACGAAGGAGTCGTTCCACGACTTCACACAAGCGCTCGTCGATTTGGGCATCGACAATGCTATCAATCTGCCTGGTAGTGAGTCTTATGGCTGGGCGGTGGATGAGCTTGGCGAGTGTCACGAATTTGGTATTCCGAACTACTACACAGGTCGCAGACGTATGCCTAAAAATACAAACTACATAATCTGGCGCGCGAAGAACGATTAGCAAATCGCACTACGCCGAGGAGTTCATACACCCCATCAGGGATTTCATACAGCCAAGGAGTTTTTCCTTGGCTTTTTTTCGCTTTTTTAGCAGCTTTGCATAACGGAAATTCTAAATCATAACAATATGCGAAGACTCTTTTTTATGCTACTCTCTGTGGCTATGGTTGCCACAGGGTGTCACGACTCCGCACCTCAAAAGGGTGTGGTGCATCATCCCGAACCTACAAATGCGATTTACCATTGGAAGGGTAGTTTCGAACCTACGGCCGAGGAGCTTGCCTTTCTGGAGCGTCACAACATTGGCCGCCTCTACATCCGTATGTTCGACGTTGTGGCTGACTACGATTATGAACGCGATGATATCGAGGCGGTACCCATTGCCACCACTCGCTTCAAGGCGCCGATTCCTGCGGGTGTTGAGGTGATTCCCGTAACCTACATCACGCTCGAGGGTTTGAAGATTATGAAGGAGTCGGAGAGTGAATATGCCGAGTTGCTGGTGCAGAGGCTGCTTGCTATGGCGTCGTATAACAACTGCGGTGAGATTCGTGAGGTGCAGTTCGACTGCGATTGGACCGCTACAACGCGCGATAGCTACTTCGAACTCTGTCGTGTGGCTCGTGAGCTTCTCAAAGAGAAGGGAGTGGAGTTGAGTGTTACGGTGCGTCTACATCAGCTTCGTGAGGAGGCTCCCGAGGTGGCGCGTGGCGTGCTGATGCTCTATAATACGGGTGCTATCAAGAGCTTCAATACGCGTAACTCTATCCTCGATATTGCCGACGTTGAGCCGTATATGCACCCAAGGGAGTATGCTCTGCCTCTGGACTACGCCTATCCCGCCTATGGCTGGGGTGTTAAGTTCCGCGATAAGCAGTTCGTGGCGCTTGTGAGTGACGAGAATAGCGAGGATGTGGGCGAGGGTGAGACGCTGCGTAAGGAGCGTGCTTTGGCCAAGGAGGTGCTTCAGGTTAAGGCACTTGTAGAGAAGACCTTTGGCGCACCATATCAATCTAATATTTTGTATCACCTTGATATTAACGAACTTAATAACTATACCGACGATGAGATTTTTGAGATGTTTGCTCGTGATGAGCATAGCGATACTGCAACCCGCAATTAGCCGAGCTTGCTACTACGATCCGTGGCATCACTTCACAGGTACGTCGATGTATCGCCTTGTGGAGCAGTCCGAGAGTGAGAATACTATGTCGATGGATAACTGCCTCTATTGGCAGCAGCAGACCTCCAAGAGTATCCCCACGAAGGATATTACCGAGGTGGTCTACGAGTGGAGTATGGAGGAGTATCAGGCCTTTGCCGAGAGTCCCGTTTATGCTGGCGACAACCTCTTTGCACGATATATTAAGCGCAATGCCTCGGATATTGTCGACTTTCTGCTCCTTGCCAAGCGCAACGAGGATGTGCGCTTCCACATCCACTCACGTTGGTACTACCCCTCGATGCCTACGCCAGGCGATATGAGCCTCGAGCAGATTGTCGAGGTGGCACTATCACGTAGCGAGGGACGCCTCGGAGAGCGTTACCTCCTACAAGCCGTGCGTGCGCTTTTTACGTTGGGACGCTACGAAGAGGTTATCGCGCTGTGGGATAGGGTAGAGTCGCTGCCTGCCGATAATATTATGCGTCAGTATATTGCAAGTT
>JADBON010000006.1:0-16152 GCA_015656305.1 Alistipes sp. | reverse complement strand
AGCGTGCGAAGTGTTGTAACATCATAACTTTTGTGCTATCTTTGTAGAATCTGTTGGAGAAAAAATTTATATGCGACTAAAAATTTTCATTCTAATCACGATATTCTGCGCCGTGGCAACCCTCGCAACAGCACAGAACACCACTTCGGGGCTACGCTTTTCGAGCGACACAATCCATCTCGGCACCATCGCGGAGGATGGCGGCTCTGTCGTGGCACTCGCCGAGGCAACGAACGAAAGTGCTATACCTATATATATAGATGATATAGTGACGTCGTGCGGCTGCACCAGCGTAGGCTATCCCCGCGAGGCCATAGCACCAAACGAGAGCGCCACAATCGCCATTACGTTCAACCCCCTAAATCGCCCAGGACGTTTCGAGAAGGAGATTCTTGTAAAGATACGCGATGCGGAGCGCGACATAGTGCTAACGCTTACAGGCTATGTGCAACCCCGCGAGCGCACCATAGATGAGATATACCCCTTCGATATGGGTGGAGGTCTTCGCCTTCACGCCACCTCGCGCGCCTTTGGCTATCTGGAGCAGGGCAAGGAGGCTACGGAGTATATCGAGTTTATAAACACCTCCTCGGAGTGCATCGCCCTATCTACCGAGCAGACACTCTCCTCGGGGATACTCACTATATCCCTCCCCGCTATCATCGAGCCCAACACAACGGGCGAGATAGCACTGCGCTATGCCCTCGCCGAGAACGGCAATATCTACGGCACGCAGAGCGATGAATTTTACCTCGTAGTGGATGGCACGCGGTCACGATATAGGCTAACTACGGAGGTTATCGCGGTGGACAATTTCGATATCGTGGACGATATTTCTGCTCCGCGATGCGATATTTCAAAAAATATTATTAAATTTGGGGAGGTAAATTGCCCTAATGGGCTGCTACGCGAGAGCATAACACTACGAAACGAGGGTGGCTCACCGCTCCTTATTCGTGCTGTGGAGAGCTCCTCGAAGGCCGTTGTGTGCGATATTCTCGGAGCGAGGAGTATTGCACCTGGTGACATTTTACAGTTAGCTATAACGCTCAACTGCAACGAGATAGCAAACCCCGATGAGCTTTTTACCGCACGCATACGCATCATAACCTCCGACCCTCTGCGCCCTATGCAGAGCATCAAGGTTACGGCAATACCTATGTGGTAGGCCACGATGCCACGACAACAGACACAGACAATACACAACTAAAAAGATAAACTTAAGAAGATGTTTAAGATTGTAGAAAAACGCAAGTTGGCGGAGAACATCTACGAGATGAAGATTGCCGCCGAGCGTGTTGCACGTTCTGCAAAGCCAGGACAGTTTGTCATTGTACGCACTGCCGAGGGTGGCGAGCGTATTCCATTGACCATCGCCGACTATGATGTCGAGGCTGGTACCGTGACTATCGTAACACAGACCATTGGTCTTTCGACAAAGAAGATTTGCGCCCTTGAGGTTGGCGACTCACTTGCCGACTTCGCAGGTCCATTGGGCCGTCCATCGGAGTTCATCCATATGCCAAAGGAGGAGCTTAAGGCTCGCAAATATATCTTCGTGGCAGGTGGCGTAGGTACTGCTCCTGTATATCCACAGGTTAAGTGGCTCCACGAGCAGGGCGTAGAGTGCGACGTTATCATCGGCGCAAAGAACAAGGATATGCTCATCTACATCGACGAGATGAAGAAGGTGGGTAACGTACATATCGCCACTGACGATGGCTCGGAGGGATACAAGGGTATGGTTACAGGCCTCTTGGAGGAGCTTGTCGTGAAGCAGGGTAAGAAGTACGACGAGTGCGTATGTATCGGCCCTATGATTATGATGAAATTCGTATGCCTTACTACCAAGCCTTGGGAGCTTCAGACCACCGTATCGCTCAACGCCTTGATGGTCGATGGTACGGGTATGTGTGGTGCTTGCCGCGTATCGGTAGGTGGTAAGACGTTGTTTACGTGCGTTGATGGTCCAGAGTTCGATGGCCACCAGGTAGACTTCGACGAGGCTATGCGCCGTCAGGCTATGTACCGCAATCAGGAGAGAACAGCAGTAGAGAATCACGAACATAAATGTAATTGCTATGGCAAATAAGATACCACGCGTTGCAGTACGCGAACAGGACCCAAAGGTGCGTGCCACCAATTTCGAGGAGGTATGCTACGGGTATAATTGGGAGGAGGCTTCGTTGGAGGCTACACGATGCTTGAATTGTAAGAACCCACGTTGCGTTGCCGCCTGCCCCGTAAATATCAACATCCCAGAGTTCATCCACCACCTCACCGAGGGTGATATCCGCGCTGCTGCCGACACTATCCACGTAGATAGCTCGTTGCCATCTATCTGTGGTCGTGTATGTCCTCAGGAGTCGCAGTGCGAGGGTTCGTGCGTCTTGGGCATCAAGGGCGAGCCTGTGGCTATTGGTAAGTTGGAGCGCTTCGTAGGCGACTGGGCATTGGATCACTCGGCAGAGGTCGAGGCTGCGAAGATTGAGCCTAATGGACACCGTGTAGCGGTTGTAGGTAGTGGCCCTGCGGGTTTGGCGTGTGCCAGCGACTTGGCAAAGATGGGCTATAAGGTTGATGTCTTCGAGGCGTTGCACCGCCTAGGTGGCGTATTGTCTTACGGTATTCCAGAGTTCCGTTTGCCAAAGGAGCGTGTTGTAGCACGTGAGATTGCAGAGGTTAAGAAGCTTGGCGTAAAGTTCGAGACTGACGTTATCATTGGCCGCACTATGACCATCGACTCACTCTTCGACCAGGAGGGTTACGATGCTGTTTTCGTAGGCTCAGGTGCTGGTCTTCCACGCTTTATGGGCATCGAGGGCGAGAACCTCAACGGTGTACTCTCGGCTAACGAGTTCCTCACACGTGTTAACCTTATGGGTGCTTGGGACCCAGAGCATAACGACACACCTGTATATGTAGGTAAGAAGGTTGTTGTTGTGGGTGGTGGTAACGTGGCTATGGACGCCGTACGTACCGCGAAGCGTCTTGGCGCCGAGGCTGTTATCGTCTATCGTCGTGGCGAGGCGGAGCTTCCAGCACGTAAGGAGGAGGTACACCACGCCAAGGAGGAGGGTATCGAGTTCCGTATGCTTACCAACCCTACACATATCCTCGGCACGGAGGATGGCTGGGTTAAGGGCATCAACTGCGTTGAGATGGAGCTTGGCGAGCCTGACGCATCGGGCCGTCGCTCACCACAGGAGAAGGCAGGTTCGGACTTCACTATCGACTGCGATGTTGTAATTATGGCTCTTGGAACCTCTCCAAACCCACTTATCGCAGCAACAACATCGAATCTCAACATCAACCGCCGCGGATGTATCGAGGCAAACGAGGAGGGTGCTACCTCACGTCGTGGTCTTTTCGCGGGTGGTGACGCTGTTACAGGTGCTGCTACGGTTATCTTGGCTATGGGTGCCGGCCGTAAGGCTGCCAAGGCTATCGACGAGTACGTTAAGAGCTTGTAAGCAGTTGTAATAGAGCGCATAGAGATATCGCGCTAAATAGCAAGAGCTGGGGGTATCATCACCCTCGGCTCTTCTTTTTTTTTACCCTCTCGGCCACTCCACCGAGATGCGGTTAAAAGGTCGAATTATCGTCCTAAATTCATTTCGCATATACTCCATAAATTACTCTATTTCACGCATTGCAAGACACTCCAAATACTACCCCTCACACCACCCCTTATCGACCAAATCTGTAACGATGAAAAAATAATTGATAAAGTTTCTTCGTTTATCGGGCAAATATTATTATATTTGCGAGTTAAAAATAACAACCAGACAACAATGCACGAAATGAATAAATTTAGATTTTGGAATAACACCGTAGGATGGATGGTCTTCTTCATCGCCACCGCATCCTACATTCTCACTATCGAGCCTACGACAAGCCTCTGGGATTGTAGTGAGTTTATCGCAACGTCATACAAGCTCGAGGTTGGCCACCCACCTGGGGCGCCACTCTTTATGATGCTAGCACGCATAGCCTCGCTCTTTGCCCCCTCGGTTGAGAGCGTTCCGATGATGATTAACGCTATGAACGGCGTGGCTTCGGGCTTCTGCATCCTCTTCCTCTTCTGGACTATCACGCATCTGGCACGTCGCATAACCTCGCGCGGCGATAACGAGGAGATGAGCCTTAGCCGTATGATTCTTATTCTCGGCGCGGGTGCCATCGGAGCATTGTCGTATGCCTATACCGACACCTTCTGGTTCTCGGCTGTCGAGGGTGAGGTTTACGCCCTTTCGTCGATGTTTACGGCATTGGTAGTGTGGCTGATGCTCAAGTGGGAGGAGAATGCCCACCGTCCTACCTCTATGCGATGGATAATTCTTATCGCCTACCTTATGGGACTCTCTATCGGCGTACATATCCTCAACCTGCTTACTATCCCAGCGTTGGTGATGATATGGTTTTTCCGCCGCTATGAGTACCGCACGGCGTGGGATTATGTTCTTAAGATAGGCCTTGCCCTTATTGTATCGCTCCTTATTTTGGGCGTTATCAACGGCATCATCATCCCATATACCGTAGCCCTCGGTGCTGCGGTCGACACCTTCGCGGTTAATAGCCTCGGAATGCCTGTAAATAGCGGTATGATACTCTTCGCTGTTGCGGTCTTTGCGCTTTTGGGCTACTTGGTGATGTTCACCCACCGCAAGGGTTACAAGGCTCTTAACGGCATTGCTATGGCCGTTCTTGTAATTTTGATAGGCTTCAGTTCCTACGCCTCGGTCTCTATCCGTGCAGCTGCCAACCCTCCTATGAACTCGAACAACCCTTCGAACCCTCATATGTTGCTCAGCTTGCTGAATCGTGACCAGTATGGTGATCGCCCGCTGTTGCGTGGCACTTACTACTCGGCACTTCCAAACTCACTTGTTGTTGCCAACCCCGACCTCACGTCGGATGATGAGTATCTCCCTACGGGCGACTTCGAGGAGAAGAGCGTTATGTGGCTCAACCCCGAGACCAAGGAGTACGAGGAGCGTAAGTTCTTCAACGGCTACAACTATCCCGACGAGGCTATGCGCCTTCTGCCACGTATGTGGTGGTACAAGCGCACCGACAGCTTCGAGGCTAATTGGGTTAAGACCGAGAATGGCCACCCTACGGTTAAGGTAGAGGATGGCAATGGTGGCGTATGGTATGAGCCTACGGCGTTGGAGGATATCAACTACTTCCTCGGCTACCAGATGGGCGATATGTTCTGGCGCTACTTTATGTGGAACTTCGTAGGCCGTCAGGATGACGAGCAGCTTCAGGCCGATGTCGACAACCGCATCTATATGCACGGCGGTTGGCTCTCGGGCATCGACTTCATAGATGAGCTTTATGCTGGTGCGCGTACCGCCCTACCTTCGGATATGGAGGATAACCCTGCGCACAACACCTACTTCTTCCTACCGCTGTTGCTCGGTCTGTTGGGCCTTATCTATCAGCTCAACAACGACTGGCGCAACTTCTTCGTGGTGTTGTTGCTCTTTGTGATGATGGGTATCGCGTTGGTTGTCTACTTCAACACCTCCCCCGACGAGCCTCGTGAGCGAGATTACGTATATGCCGGAGCCTTCTACGCCTACTCCATCTGGTTGGGTATCGGCGTTATGGCTATTGGCGATATGCTCCTTAGCCTCGCCCGCAGGTTTAACCCTAAGCGTGGTAGCGTCATCGCTGCTATTGCTACGCTGCTTATCACCTCAAGCGTACCTGTGGTCCTTGCTACCGAGAACTGGGATGACCACGACCGTTCGGGACGATATATGGCGCGTGACATTGGTCGCAACTACCTCAACTCTGCACCCCAGAACGCCATCATCATCAACTTTGGCGATAACGACACCTTCCCTCTCTGGTACTGCCAGGAGGTGGAGGGCATCCGCAAGGATGTACGTGTTATGAACTCCTCGTACTTGGGTGGCGAGTGGTATGTCGACGAGATGAAACTCGCAGCAAATGATGCTGATGGTGTGCCATTCACAATTCCTTCGTCGAAGTATAGCTTTGTCAACGACTATACCATTGTTGCCGATGTTGTCAGTGTCTTGGATAACGACAAGGCTCGCAAACTTCGCGAGGTACGCCGCCGTATCGAGAGCGAGAGTCTCTACAACATCCGCTATCAGGATGCCAGCGGCGCTATGAAATCACTCGTAGGCACCTACGCCGAGATTTCGGCACATATCAAGGATGTTCAGGATATCATCCAAGAGTATCAGCCTATTGTCGAGGAGTATATCGAGGCGGGTGATACCGAATCGGATGGCTTCTACGATGTCTACATCCCATACCTCGTTGCCCGTAACATCTTCGATGCTATCATCTCTGACGAGACGTTTATGGACGACTACGAGAAGATGGACGAGTATTGGGCATATAACGACACTATCTCGGGCTACGACATACTACTTAAGGATGCTATCCGTCTGTTTATCTCCGACGAGCCTATGACGCTTGTCATCAACGATGGCCGTATGACACTTTTGGCCGAGGGCGAGACTATCGCACGTGATGACCGCAAGGAGGACTATATGGTCGTAGGACGCCTCAAGGCAAAGGTAGACAGCTTCTTCGATGGCGTAGACTCGGACTATATCCTTGCCGCTAACCGCTATATCATCCCTGTGGATAAGGCCGCAGCCATAGAGGCAGGTATCGTAGAGGAGAAGGATGCAGAGCGTATTGTTGACGAGTTGTATATCTCGCTTGATAACAAGAGTATGATTACCCGCGACCACCTGATGCTTCTCGACCTCTTCGCAAACTTCGAGTGGCGACGCCCTATCTCGTTCACCCAGGCAAGCCTCTTGAAGGATTATGGTATTATCGACTACGCACGCTTCGACGGCTACTGCTATACGTTGGTTCCTATCTACACCAAGTATCGCGCTGGCAGCGAGGCAGGTACCATAGATGCTGATAAGCTCTACCCACTCTTTATGGCCAACGACGAGAGTGTCGAGCCACTCCACTTCGGAAATATCGCCGATGAGGATGTTTTGGTCGACTACTTCTACCGCTATAACCTCTCTGCATCACGCAGCCGCGAGAACTTCGCACGTGTGGCTACCGAATACCTACGTCGCGGTTCGGAGGATGATGTGTTGCGTGCCGAGGCACTCCTCGACAGAGGTATGGAGGTTCTTCCGCTTAAGAAGGTGGGCTACTCACATAGCAATACGTTGCCATATATTCGTGGCTACTACACCATTGCTAACTACCTGCTCGGTATCGCTACGGAGGAGCTTGAGAAGGCTATCTCGGAGCTTAATACGATGCTCGACATTAACACCACGATAGAGAACGATGGCGATAACTTCTCATACTTCTACGCTCTGTCGGATGCCGCTGCCGAGCGTCAGGCTACGGCGATACATCGTGGCCTTGATATTGAGGATGTCAACGAGCTACTCCTCTCGAGCGACGACTACTTCTTGCGTGCCGAGGAGTGCTACCGCAAGGGTGATGTCATCGCTGCGGAGTACATCAAGAATCGTGGCGAGTGGGTGAACTACTACCTACAATATGCCACTTACGATAGCTTCTCGTATGCCGCAAGCGACGAGCTTTACAACAAGTTCCTCGACATCATCGAGACGCTCAACATCAGCCATATGATGGCGGGAAGCTTCGACTGGGTTGCTAATGGCGAGAGCGACACGCCACTTGTTGAGAAGCCACTAAACTTCGACAAACTCGTTGTGGACTACCTCGCAGCTATTGAGCGCCTAACACCCGAGGATGCTAACGCCCCCGAAATGGCACTTATCGAGGGCCATATCTGCAACCTCTACGAGGTATATAGCTCGCTTCCTGCCTCACGCTATATCGGAGGAAAGGATGTTCCAGCGCCATACATTCTCGACGCCGAGGAGTTCCTCTCGAGCGACGTAGCATACGAGATACTTACTATTTACGGAAAAATATAAACAAAAAAATAGATAAAAATGGAGAAGATTGTTTTGTATAATACGCTCTCACGCCGCAAGGAGACGTTTGAGCCTATCAACCCTGAGCACGTAGGAATGTACGTTTGTGGACCAACCGTTTATGGCGATCCACATCTTGGTCACGCACGTCCTGCCGTAACCTTCGACCTATTGTTCCGCTTCTTGCAGTCGTTGGGCTATAAGGTGCGCTACGTGCGTAACATCACCGACGTAGGCCACCTCGAGCAGGATGCCGATGAGGGTGAGGATAAGATTGCAAAGAAGGCTCGCCTCGAGCAGCTTGAGCCTATGGAGATTGCACACTACTACACCGAGCGTTACCACGATGCTATGCGTGAGCTTGGCGTGAAGAGCCCATCTATCGAGCCACACGCCTCGGGACATATCATCGAGCAGATTGAGATGGTACGCCGTATCCTCGACGCTGGCTACGCCTATGAGTCTAACGGCTCTATCTACTTCGATGTTGAGAAGTATAACCGCGACTACCACTATGGTCGCCTCTCGGGCCGTAACCTCGACGATATCGTAACCAACACCCGCGAGCTTGATGGTCAGAGCGACAAGCGCCACTCCTATGACTTTGCCCTCTGGAAGAAGGCCTCTCCAGAGCATATTATGCGTTGGCCATCACCTTGGAGCGACGGCTTCCCAGGTTGGCATATGGAGTGTACTGCGATGAGTACAAAGTATCTCGGCGAGCAGTTCGACATCCACGGTGGCGGTATGGACCTTATGTTCCCACACCACGAGTGTGAGATTGCACAGTCTACAGCCGCTATGGGCAAGGACTCGGCACGCTACTGGGTGCATAACAATATGATTACTATCAATGGTCAGAAGATGGGTAAGTCGCTCGGTAACTTCATCACTCTCGAGCAGCTCTTTACGGGTAACCACCCACTTCTTGAGCAGGCATACACCCCTATGACCATCCGCTTCTTCGTGCTTCAGGCACACTACCGCTCAACGCTCGACTTCTCGAACGATGCTCTTCAGGCTGCCGAGAAGGGCCTCGACCGTTTGATGAAGGGCGTGGAGGCACTCTCGAAGTTGAAGCCTGCGGATAAGTCTACATCGGATGTTAAGGAGTTGGAGCGTCGTTGCCGCGAGGCTATGGCCGACGATATCAACTCGCCTATGGTAATCTCTGCGCTCTTCGACTGGGTACGTATCATCAACCAGGCTATCGAGGGCCAGCAGACATTCACTGCCGAGGATCTCGAGGCTTTGAAGGCTACGTTCAACCTCTACGTCTTCGACATTCTTGGTCTTCGCAACGAGAAGGCTGCCGAGGCTGGTGGTAAGGATATGGTATCGCCACTTGTTGAGATGCTTCTCAAGATGCGTATGGATGCCAAGGCAAACAAGGATTGGGCTACGTCGGATAAGATTCGTGATAACCTCACTGCTATTGGCATCCGCGTTAAGGACCGCAAGGATGGTTTTGACTGGGAGATAGAGTAACGTATGGTAACACAGGAGCAGATAAACGACCTTGAGGCACGCCGCGCTAAACTTGCCGAGGCTATCAACATCGAGCAACGTGAGATAGACCTCCGCAACGAGCAGGAGCGCACCGAGGAGCCAACATTCTGGGACAACCCCGATAAGGCACGCCAGCAGTTGAAGAGGGTTGCCGATATCAAGGCTGTCTTGGACGACTATGCTGCGATGTGTCGTGCTGTGAAGGACCTCTCGCTCATCCCTGACTTCATCACCGAGGGTGTAATCACCGAGGCGGAGGCCGAGGCGCAGTATGCCACAGCCTTGGAGATGGTCGAGAAGATGGAGCTTAAGCAGATGCTCTCGGGCAAGGAGGATAGACTCGGAGCCATTATGGATATCAACGCTGGTGCTGGAGGTACGGAGGCGTTGGACTGGGCGCAGATGCTTATGCGTATGTACACACGCTGGGGCGAGGCTCACGGCTATAACGTAAAGGTTGTTGCCTATCAGGCTGGTGACGAGGTGGGCGTAAAGTCCTGCACCTTGGAGTTCGAGGGCGAGTATGCCTATGGCTATCTCCGCGCCGAGAGTGGTGTGCATCGTATGGTGCGCCTCTCGCCATTTAATGCCAACAACAAGCGTCAGACCACCTTCGCATCGGTCTTTATCTCGCCAGCTATCGACGACACCATTGAGATTAACATCTCGCCTGCCGATATCGAGTGGGATACCTTCAGAGCGAGTGGCGCGGGAGGTCAGAACGTAAATAAGGTCGAGACCGCAGTACGCCTTCGCTACCACGGTAAGGATGCCGAGACGGGAGAGCCTGTGGAGTTCCTGAGTGAGAATATGGAGACCCGCTCGCAGCTTAACAACCGCGAGAATGCTATGCGTATCCTCCGCTCGAAACTCTATCAGAGGGAGTTGGACAAGCGTATGGCAACGCAGCAGGCTCTCGAGGCTACGAAGAAGCGCATCGAGTGGGGCTCGCAGATACGCAGCTATGTCTTCGACGATAGACGTGTCAAGGATCACCGTACGGGATACCAAACCTCGAACGTGGATGCTGTTATGGATGGCGACTTGGACGGCTTTATTAAGGAATATTTACTTCACTACTAACCACTTATGATGCTTCGACGACTATACTCGCTACTCTTATGCGTGCTGCTGTGCTTCAGCGCATCGGCACAGGAGATAGAGGTAGGTGCTACGGATAAGGCAAGCTATATGCCACTTCTGGAGGGCAGACGTGTGGCACTTCTTGTCAACCACACGGCGATGTATAGCCCCGACCTCCACATTGTGGATATGCTCTATCAGGAGGGCATCAACATCGTTGGTATCTTCGCCCCCGAGCACGGCTTTCGTGGCGGTGTGGAGGCGGGATATGTCGTTAAGGATGACGTAGACACAAAGACGGGAATACCTATCCTCTCGCTCTACAACGGCAATACGAAGCGCCCTTCGGACTCGGCGATGGAGTCATTCGATGTTCTTATCGTAGATATGCAAGATGTAGGACTTCGCTTCTATACATATTATATATCTATGCTGCGGATGATAGATGCGTGTGCCGATTTTGGCCGCAAGGTTATCATCCTCGACCGTCCAAATCCGAATGGTCACTACGTGGATGGCCCTATCCTCGATATGCGCTATAAGTCGGGCGTAGGACATATCCCCGTTCCCGTTGTTCACGGCCTTACGATGGGTGAGATTGCGCTGATGGCTATGGGCGAGGGGTGGACAAAGTGCGCCGATGTTACAATCATCAAGTGCCACAACTACGACCACCAGACTCACTATACGCTCCCCGTAGCGCCATCGCCAAACCTCACTACGCAGCACTCCATCTACCTCTACCCTTCGCTCTGTCTGTTCGAGGGTACGGTAGTTAGTTTGGGACGTGGTACGGAGGCTCCGTTCGAGATTTATGGTCATCCCGATATGAAGGGACGCCAATTCTCATTCACGCCCCGCTCTGTTGCTGCTGCTTCGGAGCCACCACTTATGGATGAGATGTGCTATGGCGAGGATCTTCGCAACGTGGACGAGGAGGAGATATGGCAGAGGGGTGTCGACTTAAGCTATGTCATCGACGCCTACAACGACTTGCAACTGGGCGATAAGTTCTTCAAGCCGATGTTCGAGAAGCTAATTGGCGTAGATTGGGTGCGAAGGATGATTATCGAGGGATACTCCTCCAAGGAGATTAAGGCCCGCTGGAAGGAGGAAGTTGAGGAGTATAAAGTGTTAAGACGCAAATATTTACTATATAACGAATAGAAACAATAAACAGATAAAGTTATGGGATTTTTTGACTTATTCAAACGTAAGAAGGTTGAGGAGACGAAGGTTGATACCCCTGCTGTCGAGCAGACTAAAACCGTAGAGAATAGCGCAGAACCTACCGAGCCTACTGTGGAGCCTGCTGCCGAGGAGCCTATCGCAGAGCCTACCCACGAGGAGAGTGCAAACGTGGCAGTGGAGGCGCCAGCAGTGGAAACACCAGCAGTGGAGTCTGTCGAGGATGACGAGGATGACGAGCCTTCTATTGAGGAGGAGCGTAAGGAGCTTGAGGTGGGCCTCGAGAAGACCAAGGAGGGTTTCTTTGGTCGCCTAAAGCGTGCCATTGCGGGCCGCACAACCGTAGATGCAGATGTGTTGGATGACCTTGAGGAGGTGCTTATCACCTCGGACGTGGGCGTTGAGACTACCGTAAAGATTATCGAGGCTATCGAGGAGCGTGTTGCACGCGACAAGTATATGAACACCTCGGAGCTTAACAGCATCCTCCGCGATGAGATAGCACGCCTTATGGAGGAGTCACACCGCTCTACCCGCGACTTCGGCATCGAGGTTAAGGAGGGATTCCCTTATGTTATGATGGTTGTGGGCGTTAACGGTGCTGGTAAGACCACTACAATTGGTAAGCTCGCTGCGAAGCTCACACGCGCAGGACGCAAGGTATATATTGGTGCTGCGGATACGTTCCGCGCAGCGGCTATTGACCAGCTTGGCGTATGGGCAGAGCGTGCTGGCGCTACGATGATTCGTCAGGAGATGGGTTCCGACCCAGCATCTGTAGCCTACGACACTCTACGTTCGGCTGTAGCAAATGGCGCTGACGTGGTGCTTATCGACACCGCTGGCCGTTTGCACAACAAGGTTGGACTTATGAAGGAGCTTACGAAGATTCGCAACGTGATGTCGAAGGTTATCCCTGATGCTCCACACGAGGTTATGTTGGTATTGGATGGCTCTACAGGACAGAACGCCTTCGAGCAGGCAAAACAGTTTACCGAGGCTACACAGGTGACCTCGCTTACCATCACCAAGCTCGATGGTACGGCAAAGGGTGGCGTGGTGATTGGCATCAGCGATAAGTTCCACATCCCTGTTCGCTACATCGGTATTGGCGAGGGCATCGACCAGCTCAAGATGTTCGACCGCCACGAGTTTGTACGTGCGCTCTTCGGAGAGGCTAAAAACTAATTAAGGCTATGGCAAAGAAAATCAATATCATAACCCTCGGATGCTCGAAGAATACTGTCGACTCGGAGCATCTTGCAGCACAACTTGCTGCGATGGACTACAAGATTGTATTCGATAGCGACCGTACGGATGCCGATGTTGTGGTTATCAACACCTGTGGCTTCATTGGCGATGCGAAGCAGGAGTCGATAGATACTATCCTTCGTGCCGCACAGCTCAAGGAGCAGGGTAAAATCGAGGAGCTTTTCGTCGTAGGTTGCCTCTCGCAGCGCTATGCCGATGAGCTACGCCCCGAACTTCCAGAGGTGGATGATTTCTTCGGCGTTAACGACTGGGCGGGTATCGTTGAGCGTCTTGGCGCGAAGTACCAGAAGGAGAATGAGACCAAGCGTGAGCTCTCGACACCATCGCACTACGCCTACCTCAAAATCTCGGAGGGATGCAACTGGATGTGTGGCTACTGCGCCATACCTCTCATCCGTGGTCGCCACACCTCGGTGCCTATGGAGGCTCTTATCGCCGAGGCCGAGGCTCTGGCCGAGAAGGGTGTGAGAGAGTTGATGGTCATAGCGCAGGATACCACCTACTACGGTGTGGATATCTACGGCGAGCGTAAGTTAGCCGAACTTCTCGAGCGTCTCTGCCAGATTAAGAAGATTGAGTGGATTCGCCTCCACTATGCCTACCCTACCGACTTTCCGGATGAGGTTATCGAGGTTATGGCGCGCGAGCCAAAGATTTGCAACTACCTCGACATCCCATTCCAGCACATTTCGGACAACCAGCTTACGGCGATGAAGCGTCGCCATACGAAGGCCGAGGCCGAGGCACTTATCGCGAAGCTCCGCAAGGCTATCCCCGACATTGCACTTCGCACAACGTTGTTGGTGGGCTACCCTGGCGAGACGGAGCAGGACTTCGAGGAGTTGAAGGCCTTTGTACGCGCTACGAAGTTCGACCGCTTGGGTGTCTTTGCCTACTCCGAGGAGGAGGGTACCTACTCAGCAACACGCCTCAAGGATGATGTTGCCGACGAGGTTAAGCAGCAGCGTGTGGAGGAGATTATGCGTATTCAGGAGCGTATCTCGCTGGAGAACAACGCAAAGCGTATCGGCTCTACAATGCGTACGATTATCGACCGCAAGGAGGGTGAGTTCTACATCGGACGCTCGGAGTATGACTCTCCGGAGGTAGACCAGGAGCTTATCATCGACAGCAAGGGTCGTCGTCTGCTTCGTGGCCACTACTACGATGTTGTGGTTACCGATGCTGAGGATTACGATTTGTATGCCGAGGTGATAAGATAAGGGAGGAGTTATTTGCTCTTTTTTTTGGAAAAGTTGATTTTTTTTCTTATCTTTGACCAACAAAACCGAAACATCAACCCCAAAGGTTAGAACGTATGGCGGAGAAGGATATAGTAAAGCGTCTAACGAGCGAGGTGGAGCGACTCATTGCCGACCACCAGCGCATATCTGAAGTATGCCGTGAGCTTACGTTAGAACGCGACAAACTACAGCGCGACAAGCGCCGTCTCGAGGAGAGGGTGCGCGAGTTGGACTCGCAGCTTAAGAGCGCAGATCTTTCACAAGCTATGACAGGTGCCACGGGTGGTGATGTAGAGCGTGCGAAGCAGCGTATAAACAATCTACTGCGGGAAGTAGACCGCTGCATAGCTGCGCTAAAACACCAGGAGGAGAGGTAATAACAACGGGCTACGGCGTAGCCTGATGGCAAGAATAAACGAAGCGTAAAACCTAACGAAGATGTCGGAGGCGAAGGTAAAGGTAAATATATCGATAGCAGGACGTAACTACCCTATGACCATCGATGCGTCGAAGGAGGAGTTATATCGTGTTGCCGCGAAGCGCCTGAACGAGAAGATCTCGGAGTACACACGTATCCCGAAGATTGATGCCCAGGACCGCGTGGCAATGGCGGCGTTGCTATTTTCGATTCTTGCCCTAAATGCCGAACACACAAGTTCACTTGGTGACCAAGATATTGTTGAACTCGAGAAACTCGAACAACGCATACAAAACTACATCAAGGAGTAAGATTGCGCCCAAAAGGCACTATATTACATATGTACATTGTGGCTTGATATTTGCCCCAAGATGTAGCAAGTAACGTTCTTTAGATACAATCTTCCCGCATAGATTCCTTATTAGATTTGCGAACTGTACAAATTATATAACATTGGGACAACTCTCGAGCAACTGTTTCAAAACAAGGCCTCAACCCCTCGGGGTGTGGATACGCTCCACCAGTGGACTGTTGCGAACCTCGGAGCCCCACCTATGACTTATCTGCGGATTCGTCAAACGTTTAAGGAATTGATGCGGGATTTTTTTATTTTGTAGAGACTTAAAACTATTTAAACCTTTAATAAACAACATTATAACACCCGTTTTTAGACTATGGAATCTATTTGGATAATCGTCGGCGTGGTTGTCGGTGCTGTAGTGGGCGGCGTGTTGGCATTCTTCGGAGCGCACACACGTGCCAAGGCTATTGTCCACAAGGCTGAGACAGACGGCGAAATGATAAAGAAGGAGAAGATGTTGCAGGCCAAGGAGAAGTTCATCCAGCTTAAGAGCGACCACGATCGCCAGGTGAATGAGCGTAACCAGCGCCTACAGCAGAGCGAGCAGCGCGCAAAGCAGCTTGAGGCTTCATTGCAGAACAAGGAGCGTGAGTTGGAGCGCCGTATGGCCGAGTGTGACAAGCGCCGCGAGCAGCTTGAGGCACAGCTTCAGGGCTTGGAGATTCGCAAGGAGGAGCTTGCAGCGTTGATTCGCGAGCAGAACGAGCGCCTCGAGCAGATATCTGGTATGAGCTCGGAGGAGGCGAAGAACGTTCTTATCGAGAATATGAAGAGCGAGGCTAAGGCCGATGCTGCAGCATTCGTAGCAGAGACTATCGAGGAGGCAAAGCTCTCAGCGACAAAGGAGGCAAAGCGCATCGTAGTAGCATCTATCCAGCGCGTAGCAACCGAGACCGCTATCGAGAATGCTGTTACGGTATTTAATATCGAGTCGGACGAGGTTAAGGGCCGTATCATCGGTCGCGAGGGCCGTAACATCCGCGCTTTGGAGGCTGCTACAGGTATCGAGATTATCGTTGACGATACCCCAGAGGCTATCATCCTCTCGGGCTTCGACCCTGTCCGTCGTGAGATTGCACGCCTTGCGTTGCACCAGCTCGTTACCGACGGCCGTATCCACCCAGCACGTATCGAGTAGGT
>JADBON010000294.1:0-2204 GCA_015656305.1 Alistipes sp. | reverse complement strand
TGTAGGACGCTGCGCTAGAGTGTATAGTTTAAAGTTTAAAGTGTAAAGGCACGGATTATAGTTTAAAGGTTAAAGGTTAAAGGCGAGAGGCAATAAGGCGATGAGGCGATGAGGCGATGAGGCGAGAATTAGCGGCAAAGCCGCCATGCCTTTACACCCTACACCCTACACCTTACGCTGCGCCTTCGGCGAGAGGCGAGAGGTTAAAGGCTAAAGGCGAGAGGCGAGAGGTAAATACGACACGAATATGTTTTGGGCATTATTGATAACATTTATTCTTACACAACGTAAAAGGATGGATTTTACATTGAAAATCTATCGCAAACTATTGGTTACCCTACAGCACAAGGGCTACCAGTTCGTGACCTTTGAGCAATACTGCTCGATGGCTACCGCAGAGCGTCCAGAACGCTGTGTGGTACTACGCCACGACGTGGACCTCAAAGCTAAAAATAGTCTGGCTACTGCCCAACTGGAGCATGAATTGGGGATATGTGCATCCTACTATTTCAGAGTGGTGCCCGAGAGCAACCAACCCGACATCATCCGTGCCATAGCCGATTTGGGCCACGAGATAGGGTATCACTACGAAGATATGGCCATCGCCAACGGCGATACTGAGCAGGCATTGGCGCACTTCGAGAAGCAGTTGGCGTATTTTCGTCAGTATTATCCCGTAGCCACCATCTGTATGCATGGTGCCCCTACGAGCCAATGGGATGGGCGAGAACTATGGAAACACTATGATTATCGCAAGTATGGCATCATAGGAGAACCCTATTTTGATGTGGACTTCTCGCAGGTGTTCTACCTGACGGATACTGGCCGCAGATGGGATGGATACAAAGTGTCGGTGCGCGATAAGATCCCCCAATATCAGGACCAATGGACGGCCCAGGGATGGGTGTATCGCCGCACACAACATATCATCAAAGCTGCACAGCAATCGCAGCTGCCACCACGCATCATGATCACCACCCATCCACAGCGATGGAACCAACGATTACTACCATGGATAGGGGAATTACTGATGCAATCCATTAAAAACACTATCAAACGCCTATTTTTAGTGAAATAATTTGTGCATGTCAAAAAAAAGTAGTATCTTTGCGGCGTAAACATACTTATTCATTATACTACTATGGCTAAGAAAGAAATTCAATTCTCCCTCGTCTATCGCGACATGTGGCAGAGTAGTGGCAAGTATGTGCCACGCAAAGATCAGTTGGCAAAGATCGCCCCTGTGATTATCGACATGGGCTGTTTCGATCGCGTAGAAACCAATGGCGGTGCTAGCGAACAAGTGAATCTACTCTACGGCGAGAATCCCAATATAGCAGTACGCACCTTTACCAAGCCATTCAATGAGGCAGGTATCAAAACGCATATGTTGGACCGTGGTCTCAACGCATTGCGTATGAACCCCGTGCCTGCGGATGTGCGCAAACTGATGTACAAGGTGAAGCACGCGCAAGGCGTGGATATTACGCGAATCTTCTGCGGATTGAACGACCCACGCAATATCATCCCATCCATCCAATGGGCGAAAGAGGCCGGCATGACCGCTCAAGCTACCATGTGTATCACCTATTCGCAGGTGCACAATGCGGAATACTATATCAACCTGGCGGAAGAACTCATCGCCAACGGCGCACAAGAGATCTGCCTCAAGGATATGGCAGGTATTGGTCGCCCCGCCATGCTCGGCACGATCGTAGCCGCGATCAAGGAGAAGCACCCTGATATCATTATCCAATACCATGGTCACTCAGGTCCTGGTTTCTCGGTGGCTAGTATGCTAGAGGTAGCCAAAGCCGGTGGCGACGTACTGGACGTAGCGATGGAGCCGCTGAGCTGGGGTATGGTGCACCCCGATGTAATCACCATCCAATCGATGCTCAAAGATGCTGGCTTCCTCGTGAAGGATATCAATATGAAAGCATACATGGAGGCACGCTCGCTGACCCAAGAGTTTATCGATGACTTCTTGGGCTATTGGATCGACCCACGTAACTCCAAGATGACCTCCTTGCTCGTAGGTTGTGGCTTACCTGGTGGTATGATGGGTTCGCTCATGGCCGACCTCAAGGGTATGCACGCGGCTATCAATGCCAACCTCGTGAATCGCGGCGAAGCGGCGCTCAGCGAAGATGAACTCTTGGTAGAACTCTTCGATGAGGTACAACGTATCTGGCCAATGTTGG
>JADBON010000257.1:0-2567 GCA_015656305.1 Alistipes sp. | reverse complement strand
GCCCATACCACGCTATCGTATACATCCCTGTACCTTGCGAGGAGGCGTGTCCAGTAGGCGCTATCTCGAAGGATGAGTACGGCGTTGAGCACATCGACGAGTCGAAGTGTATCTACTGCGGTAAGTGTATGAACGCTTGTCCTTTCGGTGCTATCTTCGAGATTTCACAGGTATTCGACATCTTGCAGGCTATCCGTCGTGGCGAGGAGGTTGTAGCAATGGTTGCTCCATCAATCCTTTCACAGTACAATGTTCCTACAGAGCAGGTATATGGCGCTATCAAGGCTATCGGTTTCAAGGACGTTATCGAGGTAGCACGTGGTGCAGAGATTACTACCGAGAAGGAGACTCACGAGTTCGCAGAGAAGATGGAGGAGGGTCAGCCATTTATGACCACATCTTGCTGTCCTTCATATATGGAGATGGCACGCAAGCACGCTCCAGAGCTTCAGAAGTACATCTCGTCTACATACTCACCTATGGTCTACACCGCAGACCTCGCACGCGAGAAGTATCCTAATGCGAAGGTTGTCTTCGTAGGTCCTTGTATCGCAAAGCGTAAGGAGGCTCGTCGTGAGGACTTGAAGGGCAAGGTAGACTTCATCCTTACTTACGAGGAGATTCACGCTATCCTTGGCGGTATGAATATTGAGCTTGGCGAGGCTAACGTTCACCCAGTAGATTGCGCATCACGCCGCTCAGCACACGGCTTCGCGGAGAATGGTGGTGTTACAGCTGCTGTTAAGGAGTTGGTAGCAGGCAAGCTCGACTTCACAACATTGCAGATTGCGGGTCTTAACAAGAAGAACGTAGCGTTGTTGAAGGCTTATGGTAAGACTGGCAAGGCTCCAGCACAGTTCATCGAGGTGATGGTATGTGACGGAGGTTGTATCTCTGGTCCAAGCGTTCACACTGCTTACGGCGACGGTAAGAAGACCTTCGACGCAGAGCTTAAGAAGCGATAATTCAGTAACAAAAAATGACGAAGATACTTGTAGAGAGACTGGTAAACGGTGAAAGGCTCAACGCCTCAGAGATGGGACAGCTACTCAAAAGTGCTGCTCAAGACCTAACTATGCTACAATTTCTTCGCGACAATGCCGTCCGAACTGCTCGCCAGCAGTTCGGACTTGGCATATATATACGTGGACTAATCGAGCTATCGAGCTACTGCCGCTGCAACTGTCTGTACTGCGGTCTAAGACGTAACAACCGCGATGCAGAGCGATATAGACTCACTGCCGAAGAGGTGTTGGAGTGTTGTAAGGAGGGATATAAGTTGGGATTCCGCACCTTCGTACTTCAGGGCGGCGAGGATGGTACACACTCGGATGAGTGGCTCGAGATGCTTATCTGCCAGATGCGTAGTCTCTACCCCGATGTGGCAATTACGCTATCATTGGGCGAACGCAGCGAAGAGTCGTACATACGCCTTCGACGTGCGGGAGCAAACCGCTACCTACTGCGTCACGAGGCTGCAAATAAGGAGTTATACGAGTCACTACACCCCGACGGCAAGGGTCTGGAACACAGACTACAATGTGCCGAGTCGCTAAAGCGTGCGGGGTATCAGACAGGACTCGGAATGATGATTGGCGTAAAGGGACAGACCATAGAGCATATCGTGGAGGACTTGATGCTTATAGAGCGTATGCAGCCCGAGATGGTGGGCATAGGCCCATTCCTACCACACAAGGCGACACCACTTGGCAACGAGCCTGCGGGTGACCTAAACCTCACACTGGCAACCATAGCCATAGTGCGCCTAATGCTACCAAAGGCACTACTACCCTCAACTACGGCACTTGCGACGCTGACGCCACGAGGAAGATTGGAAGGTATTCTCTCGGGAGCTAACGTCGTGATGCCGAACCTCTCCCCCTCGGATGTTAGGGCGAAGTATGCTATATATGAGAATAAAGCCTCGTGGGGTAAGGAGGCTGCCGAAGGCTTGCAGGCTCTCGAAGAGGAGTTGCAGAGCATCGGCTACCATATCGACTACTCGAGAGGCGATTTTAACAACCTAAAAGAGTAACTACTATGAGTGAATTTAAATATGACGTAATGTCGGAGCGTGCCGATGAGTTCATCCACGATGGTGAGATTCGCGCAACGCTTGAGTATGCACAGAAGGCGTGCGAGGACCGCGCCCTTGTGGAGGAGATTCTCACAAAGGCCGAAGAGGGCAAGGGGATCTCACACCGCGAGGCAGCAGTACTTATCGAGGTTAAGGATAAGGATATTGAGGAGCGAATCTTCGCCATAGCACGCCGCTTGAAGGAGAAGATATACGGCAACCGCATTGTGATGTTTGCGCCATTGTATCTCTCTAATCACTGCGTAAATGGCTGTGTATATTGCCCTTATCACGCAAAGAACAAGACTATTCCACGCCGCAAGCTAACCCAGGAAGAGATTCGCCGCGAGGTTATCGCCCTTCAGGATATGGGCCATAAGCGTCTTGCACTGGAGACTGGCGAGCATCCAAAGCTCTCGCCTATTGAGTACGTACTGGAGTCTATCGACACCATCTACTCTATCCACCACAAGAATGGCGCGATACGCCG
>JADBON010000205.1:0-3187 GCA_015656305.1 Alistipes sp. | reverse complement strand
GAGGAGCAGATGGCCTTGGCGGGTGTTGCCGTAGATGCCGTTATGGATTCGGTGAGCGTGAAGACCACTTTCCGCGATACGTTGGCCGAGAAGGGTATTATCTTCTGCTCTATCTCTGAGGCTATCAAGGAACACCCCGAGCTTATTAAGAAGTATCTCGGCTCTGTTGTACCATATACCGATAACTTCTATGCTGCGTTGAATGCTGCGGTATTCTCGGATGGCTCATTCTGCTACATCCCAAAGGGTGTGCGTTGCCCTATGGAGCTTTCTACCTACTTCCGCATCAATGCCGAGGGTACGGGACAGTTCGAGCGTACGCTTATCGTGGCGGACGAGGGCTCGTATGTTAGCTACCTCGAGGGTTGTACAGCGCCACGTCGTGATGAGAATCAGCTTCACGCCGCAGTGGTAGAGATTGTGGTAGAGAAGGATGCCGATGTAAAGTACTCTACGGTGCAGAACTGGTACCCTGGTGATAAGGAGGGTAAGGGCGGTATCTACAACTTCGTTACGAAGCGAGGTATCTGCCGCGAGGGTGCGCACCTCTCGTGGACACAGGTCGAGACAGGCTCGGCTATCACGTGGAAGTACCCAAGCTGTGTGCTTCAGGGCGATAACTCATCGGGTGAGTTCTACTCTGTGGCTATGACCAACAACTATCAGCAGGCCGATACAGGTACGAAGATGATTCACATTGGTAGGAATACCCGTTCGCGTATCGTGTCGAAGGGTATCTCGGCTGGTCGCTCGCAGAATGCCTATCGAGGTTTGGTGCGTGTAGCAAAGGGTGCGGATAACGCACGTAACTACTCGCAGTGCGACTCGCTACTTATTGGTGATAAGTGTGGCGCACACACCTTCCCTGTTATCGACTCGTACAACCCTTCGGCTATCTTGGAGCACGAGGCTACGACATCGAAAATCTCGGAGGAGCAGCTCTTCTACTGCAACCAGCGAGGACTCTCTACGGAGGATGCCGTAGGTTTGATTGTCAACGGCTATGCTCGTGATGTATTGGCAAAGTTGCCTATGGAGTTTGCCGTTGAGGAGAAGAAGCTCCTATAGCTCAGCCTTGAGGGCTCGGTAGGTTAGTCTTTCGCCGAAGCAGGAGTTTATAAACTATTTTGAATAAGAAAATAAAAACGATATAGAGTATGTTAAAGGTAGAAAATCTACACGCCTCGGTTGGCGATAAGGAGATTCTTAAAGGTATAAATCTTACAGTTCGTGCTGGCGAGGTACACGCGATTATGGGCCCTAACGGCTCTGGTAAGTCGACACTTGCCTCTGTATTGGCTGGTAACGAGAAGTTTACGGTTACGGCTGGTAGCGTGGAGTTCGAGGGCGAGGACCTCTTGCAGTATAGCATCGAGGAGCGCTCACGCAAGGGCTTGTTCCTTGGCTTCCAGTATCCTGTTGAGATTCCTGGTGTTACGATGGCAAACTTTATGAAGATTGCCGTAAACGAGCAGCGTAAGGCTCGCGGCTTGGAGCCATTGACTGCAGCAGAGTACCTCCGTATGATGAAGGAGAAGAGCGCTATCGTGGAGCTCGACTCGAAGCTTACGTCACGTGCCGTGAATGAGGGTTTCTCGGGTGGTGAGAAGAAGAAGAACGAGATTTTCCAGATGGCGATGCTCGACCCAAAGTTGGCAATCTTGGATGAGACCGACTCAGGTTTGGATATCGACGCATTGCGTATCGTGGCTACGGGTGTTACACGCCTCAAGCGCGAGGATAACGCAACGGTGGTTATTACCCACTATCAGCGTCTTTTGGACTACATCGTACCTGATTATGTTCACGTGTTGTACAAGGGCCGTATCATCTATACTGGCGATAAGACTCTTGCCCTAAAACTTGAGAAGGAGGGTTACGATTGGCTTATCAACGACTATAAGGAGGAGTAGGCTATGGAGATAGTACGTTTGCTTGCTTCGCTCCAAGCCTCGCCGATGCCTCTCTCGGGGCGTCTCGGCAGTGGTGTGTGGAGTATCGAGGCAGATGCCGACCGCGACATCGTCGTTGAGGCGGGCTCGGAGGCTCGTCTTGTGGTTGTCGATGGCGAGGGCTTGGCAGAGATAAATATCGACGTGGAGAGTGGCGCAAAGTTGCGCATACTGAATATCGTACACCACCACAGTGCTACGACTATGGCTATTGCTGTTGCCGAGGGCGCGGAGTGTCGTATGACTCAAGTGGTATGCTCGTCGTCGGATTCACGTGTTGTTGCGAGCCTTGTGGGACGTGATGCACGTTTCGAGATGGGTGGTGTTTTTGTGCTTACGGATAATGACCAGACCAGCGTTACGGCGGATGTAAACCATATGAGTGCCGACTGCGTATCGCGTATTAAGGTTAAGGGTGTTGCATCGGGTAAGTCCCACGGTCGCTTCTCGGGTTTGGTGTATGTTGCTCCTGATGCACAGCGCACCGACTCGGAGCAGACAAACCGCAATGTAACCATCGGCGAGGGACATATCGAGACTCTTCCACAGTTGGAGATTTATGCCGATGATGTTAAGTGTAGCCACGGCGCTACGGTAGGTCAGATGGACTCAGATGCTATCCTCTATATGCGTCAGCGTGGCTTGAGTCTTGTGGATGCCAAGCGTCTGCAGATTGAGGGCTTTGTGGATGATGTTGTTCTCCACTCGGCTATCGAGGGTGAGGTGATTACCGAGACGCTTACTGCGCTTTTGGCAGAGAAACTAAATAAGTTGTAATATATAACTATGGCATACGACATAGAGCAGATACGCGGGGATTTCCCAATTCTTGAGCGTGAGGTGAACCGTCGCAAGTTGGTCTACTTCGATAGTGGTGCCACGGCGCAGAAGCCGCAGTGCGTAATCGAGGTTACGGATAGCCTTATGCGCGAGTCGAACGCAAATATCCATCGCGGCGTGCATCATCTCTCGGGTGTTATGACACAGATGTATGAGGATGCTCGCGAGAGGGTGCGTAAGTTTATTGGTGCGGAGCATCGTGAGGAGGTTATCTTTACCGCGGGTGCTACGGCATCCATCAACCTTGTTGCCTATGCCTGGAGCCAGAGGTATCTTCGCGAGGGCGATAACGTCGTTGTGTCGGAGATGGAGCATCACTCCAATATTGTACCTTGGCAGTTGGCGTGTGAGCGTCACGGCGCGGAGCTCCGTGTGTTGCCTTTCGACGATAGGGG
>JADBON010000232.1:0-2816 GCA_015656305.1 Alistipes sp. | reverse complement strand
GGGTTTGAAGAGTATTCCTGCGGGCTATAAGGTTGCATTTTGGGTGGTTGTGCTTGTGGCACTCGACCAGCTTGTGAAGATGCTCGTACACTGCAATATGGAGGTGGGCGAGAAGATTAGTGTCTTCTCGTGGTTCAACCTATACTATGTTGAGAATAACGGCTTTGCATTTGGTATGCAGCTCGGCTCGGCAGATGGTGGCGTAGACTGGGGCAAGTTGGCCCTCAGCCTCTTCCGCGTTGTGATGATTGGCGCATTAATCTATGGCATTGGCTATCTCCTGAAGCGCCCCGAGACTACGCCTAAGGGTGTTGTTGTAGGCGCAGTGCTTATCCTTGCGGGTGCGATTGGCAATATGATAGACTCGATGTTCTATGGTATGTTGCTCGAGACGCAGGATGCCGGATTTATGATGGGTAAGGTGGTGGATATGATACATTTACCACTCTTTAAGTGGGAGAACTGTCCAGGCTTTTTGAACTTCCTTGTAGGTGGCGACGGCTACTTCTTTGGTGCTATCTTCAACGTTGCCGATGCCTACATCTCTGTGGCTGTTGTCTACCTTCTCATTTTCCAATACAAATTCTTTAAGTAGTTCCAAATTCCTCGGCTATGACCATCGTCGAAGAGTTTATACTTTGGCTCGAGGGACAACGACGCTACTCGCCTCTGACGTTGCGCAACTATAAGCGTGATGTTGAAGATTTTATGACGTGGTGTGGCATCACGGCAGAGGATTTCACGCCCGAATCATTAAGTTCCGAGGCGGTGAAGGATTGGGTTATCCACCTCTTCGAGGAGCGAAAATTGAGGGCTACGAGCGTCAATCGTGGCGTCGCATCACTACGTACGTTAGCACGCTGGATGGTGCAGATGGGCCATACGCAGAACAACGAACTCAAGAAAATATCGCAGTTTAAAACCCCGAAGCGTCTTCCCACATTTGTCCCTGAGACACGTATGGAGGAGGTACTTCAACAAATGAGGGAGGATGTCGCATCGGATGACTTCCTCACGCTTCGTAACGCCGTTATTGTGCTTCTTATCTACACCTCAGGGTTACGACTCTCGGAGGTTGCAGCGGCAAATGTTGAGGATATAGCCACGGATTTTAGCGCTATTCGCGTTATCGGCAAGGGAAATAAGATGCGTGTCCAACCGTTAATCGAGGGACTGAGACCTATTATAAATAGGTATCTACGTTTTATCCCTACATCGGAGGGCGACATTAAGCCCCTATTTGTGTCGGAGAGTGGCAGTCGCCTCTCGCATCGCACCATAGAGCGTGTTGTGGATAAGATACTCAAGGATGCGGGAGTTCAGGGCAAAAGCTCACCCCACGTCCTACGCCACACCTTTGCCACACATCTCTTAAATCAGGGTGCCGACCTTCGAGAGATACAGGAACTTCTCGGACACGAGTCGCTACAAGCAACACAGGTCTACACCCACACTGATATTGAAAAACTTAAGGAGATATACCATACGGCACATCCGCGCGCGAATAGAGAACGATAGAGCGCAATAAAATTATTTTGTCAAAAATTTTCGCAAAATATTTGCATAGGTCAAAAAAAAGGAGTAATTTTATACTAAGAAAAAGCTGATAGCCCTATGGGTTAGGCTATAGGGCAGAAGTTGAAATTGGACAGCCCGATGCCGCGCGAGCATTGGACATAATTATAAACTTAATACTTTATGACCTATGAACGTACAGATTCAGTCACTAAAATTCGATGCAAGTAAGCAGTTACTTGAGTTCATCCAGAAGAAGATGGATAGATTGGATCGCTTTGTCGATGAGAGAGCTGGTGATGTGGAGGTGGTTTTGCGCCTCGATCCTGACTCAGAAAAGGGCAACAAAGTAGTAGTAATTTCGCTCCACGTGCCAGGTGGAGATATCCGCGTAGAGGAGCGAGCATTTACCTTTGAGGAGGCGATAGATAATTCAATGGATATTATTAAGCGTCAGCTCGAGAAGGCAAAAGCAAAGTTCGAGAAGTAGAATCCAAACTTAATATAAAGAGTGGGCTTGTAGTTTACAAGCCCACTTTATTTTGTCTTATCAAATCCACCAGAGGATCTTCGGGATAGGAGCGTGCGATGACATAACGCTTAATGCTCGCATCCAACTCCAAAACCGACTCCCAGATATGGAGTTTTATCATCTGCCAATCGTTATACCTACACCCCGCAGGATTAGGCTCATTATCCGCCCGCGAGAAGTCGACAACGAGCTTCTCACACTCCGCCGCCATCACCCCATTGGGATAGGCCCCCACGTAGGCATCTATCACCCTACGCGCTCCCAAGCACTTCATAAGTTCGTAGATATCCCAGAAATAGCGCTTATGTCTTTGCTGCGTAATGACATCCATCTTCACCGCCGCGATATCCCTCTCCGCCACAATTCGCAGAGCATCAACCGTATACGTTGGATACTTAAGCGGTGCGGTGTAAAACCTCAACTCGACCCTCTCCGCCTCGTTTTCGCCAACAAGATACGAAACTCCATTGTGAATATAGTCCTTCGGCTGATTCTTGACACAATAGGGGAACTGCGCCATAAGAGACTCCTCTATCGCATCGCAATCAATTGGCTCCTTCGCGGCCATCTCCACCACATCGGCACTGCGATGTCCAAACATCAACGACAACGCCGTACCTCCCGAGAGGGCATATCCATCGAAACAATCATTTGCCATTAACCACCCTACTATCTCACTTATTCGTGGCGTAAGGGTATCATAACACAACTCACTAAAATAGGTATACATTGCTTCACTTATTGGGGAATATGCGGGTATTTTTAGTCT
>JADBON010000074.1:0-5914 GCA_015656305.1 Alistipes sp. | reverse complement strand
CTTGGCATCGAGGGTTACAGCGACATAATAAAGCGAATGCGTGAGCACAACATCGCAACACCACTTATCGCCATTGGAGGCATCGCCAAGGAGGATATCCCTCAACTACTGGAGTGTGGCGTAGATGGCATTGCACTAAGTGGCTCGATACTTCGTGCAGGCAATCCCCCGCAAGAGATGCGCGAGATAGCAGATATTCTTATAAAGTAAGGACTTAAACCTATTAACTAATAACCTCAAAGTATGAATACTGATTTAAGAATCTCCTATCCCAACTCGGAAAGAGTCTATATGGAGGGAGTTATTCATCGCAACATCCGTGTGGCAATGCGACGTGTAAAACAGACTCCTACCGTCACAATTAAGGATGGCGAGCGAATAGAGCGAGAAAACCCTGCGATTTACATCTATGACACCTCGGGAGCATACGGCGACTCGAACATAGATATTGACCTAAAGCGAGGACTACCCCATTTGCGCGAAGCGTGGATTAAGGAGCGCGCAGAGAGCGATGCCACGAATATCAGCCAGATGTACTATGCTAAAAAGGGAATTATTACACCCGAGATGGAGTATGTGGCAATACGCGAGAATATGAACTGCGAGGAGCTGGGTATTGCAACGCACATTACCCCAGAGTTCGTTCGTAAGGAGGTTGCCGAGGGACGTGCTGTTATCCCTGCAAATATCAACCACCCCGAGGCCGAGCCGATGATTATCGGTCGAAACTTCCTAACAAAGATTAACGCCAACATCGGTAACTCGGCAACTACATCGAGTATTGAGGAGGAGGTCGAGAAGGCGATATGGAGTTGTAAATGGGGGGCCGATACGATTATGGACCTCTCGACAGGCCCAAACATCCACGAAACACGAGAGTGGATACTGCGCAATAGCCCCGTACCCATCGGCACAGTGCCTATATACCAAGCAATGGAGCGCGTCAACGGCAAGGCCGAGGAGCTAACGTGGGAGATATACCGCGATGTACTTATCGAGCAGTGCGAGCAGGGTGTCGATTACTTCACCATCCATTGTGGCATTCGCCTTAAGAATGTGATGCTTGCTGCTGACCGCCTTACGGGCATAGTAAGTCGAGGTGGTAGCATCATCTCGAAGTGGTGTCAGACACACCAGAAGGAGAGTTTCCTTTATGAGCACTTCGATGATATTTGCGATATCGCAGCGCGATACGATGTAGCCCTATCGCTTGGCGACGGATTGCGCCCTGGAAGCATCTATGATGCTAACGACAGAGCGCAGTTTGCCGAGTTGGATACAATGGGCGAGCTTGTGGAGCGCGCTTGGGCAAAGAATGTGCAGGTCTTTATCGAGGGCCCAGGACACGTGCCAATGCATAAGATTAAGGAGAATATGGAGCGACAAATCGAGAAGTGTCACAACGCTCCGTTCTACACTCTCGGGCCATTGGTTACGGATATAGCCCCTGGCTATGACCATATAACCTCGGCTATCGGCGCTGCACAGATAGGTTGGTATGGCACAGCGATGCTCTGCTACGTAACACCTAAGGAGCATCTTGCACTACCAAATAAGGATGATGTGCGCGAGGGTGTTGTTGCCTTTAAGTTAGCCGCTCACGCCGCGGACCTCGCAAAGCAGCATCCTGGGGCGATGGTGAGGGATAATGCACTGAGCAAGGCGCGCTATGAGTTTCGTTGGAAGGATCAATTCAACCTCAGCCTTGACCCCGAAAGAGCCTTGGAGTTCTACAAAACCTCGAACAACGTAGGAGGTAGATATTGTACGATGTGTGGCCCTAATTTCTGTGCTATGAAGATTAGCCACACACTATGCGAAGAGTAATAACCCATAACATTTAAACACAAATAGATTATGATTGAAAGAAATGTATCACACGGTATTATCAGTACCTATTTCAACAAGTTGGAGCGTAACTTGGATTTGGATGTAGCAATCGTAGGCGGCGGTCCTTCGGGCATCGTTGCAGCCTACTACCTCGCAAAGGCGGGCCTAAAGGTGGCGCAGTTCGACAGAAAACTCTCGCCAGGTGGCGGTATGTGGGGCGGTGCTATGATGTTCAACCAGATTGTTGTTCAGGAGGAGGCGCTACACATCATCAAGGAGTTTGACATCAACTTCGAGCAGTATGACGACCACCTCTACGTTATGGACTCGGTGGAGAGCACTTCGGCACTGCTCTACAAGGCTGTTCACGCGGGAGCTACAATCTTCAACTGCCACTCCGTAGAGGATGTAATCTTCAAGAACGATGTGGTAAGTGGCGTGGTGGTTAACTGGACCCCTGTGCTTCGTGAGGGTATGCACGTTGACCCCCTCAACATTATGGCCAAGTGCGTTATCGACGGCACGGGACACGATAGTGAGATGTGCCGTACAGTAGCACGCAAGAATGGCATCCGCCTGGCTACAGATACGGGTGAGGTTATCGGCGAGCGTTCGTTGGATGTCGTAGCTGGCGAAGAGGAGGTGGTAAACGGCACGAAGGAGATTTACCCGGGTCTTTATGTTTGCGGTATGGCTGCCTCGGCCGTAAGTGGCACACCACGTATGGGTCCTATCTTCGGCGGTATGTTGCTCTCGGGTAAGAAGGTTGCCGACCTTATTATCGAGAAGTTGAAGTAATGAAAATCATTGCAATAACAACACCAAAGGTGAGTGATGACGATGCCTCGATAATAGGGCATCTGCTCGATAGAGGCATCGACATCATCCACCTGCGAAAACCAGATTCGAAGGTTAGCGAGTGTCGCAAAATATTGGCTGCGCTAACCACCGAGCAACGCTCCAAAATCGTCATTCACGACTACCCCGAATTATATTTCGAGTATTCGCTGAAGGGTATTCACATAAACCGCAACATCACATCACTACCCGATGGCTATTGTGGGTTTAAGAGCCGCTCGTGTCACACGCTCGAGGAGGTTGCGAAGTATAAAGATAGCTACGACTACCTCTTCCTAAGTCCTATTTTCGATAGCATCTCGAAGGTGGGATACAAGTCAGCATTCAGCCTCGAGGAGTTGGAGAGGGCGGCTCGCGCAGGGATTATAGATGAACGAGTTATTGCGCTGGGAGGTGTTACGCTCGATAAGATACCACTGCTAAAGGCACTAAACTTTGGCGGAGTGGCGATGATGGGTGCGGTGTACAACATCGAAGCAGCTAAATCGCTATATATTAAATAAAAACAGGGGGCGACTCTCTTCGAGCCACCCCTTGTTTTCTTATTATTACATCTTGATGATATTCTCGATACCCATCTCCTCAACCTTGCTGATAAGCTCGTCGTTGTTGTCCGACACCACAAGCAACTTATCACCCTTCATCAACTCGGTATCGCCCTTTGGAACAAAGTAGTCACCACTACGGTAGACCATAACAACAAGGGTATGACCTGGAAGGTGAATATCCTTCAGTGTCTTTCCTCGACGAAGCATAGCATTGTTAACCTCAATCTCCGAGAACTCGCTACGTATATGGTCGGGAACGGTGAGCTTAAAGGTGCGCTCACGTACCACAAACGACAACTTAAGCCAATTGGCCATACCGCTAACCGTAGTACCCTGAACAACCAACGAGATAATCGTAACGAGGAACACCACATTAAAGAGGTAGCCAGCACCCTCGACATCGTGCGTAATGGTATATAGAGCGAAGATGATAGGCACCGCACCACGAAGGCCTACCCACGACACATAGAGTCGCGCCTTGGTAGAGAAGCATCTAAATGGCGACAAACTAATGAGGGTAGCAATAGGTCGTGCTACGAAAATCATAAACACACCGATACCAATACCCATAAATAGCACATCGTAAGAGAGCAGGTCGTGAACATCTACGATAAGTCCAAGCAGTAGGAAGAGGACAATCTGCAACAACCACGTGAAACTATCGAAGAAGGTGCGAAGCATATTGCGGTGCGGAATCTGCAAATTACCAACCACAAGACCTGCGATATAGATAGCCAAATAGCCATTACCATAGGCCAAAGTTGTGAGCGAGAAGGTGAAGAAGGCACACGCCAAAAGCAATACCGAGTAGAGCGACGTATTGCTGCGGATATTGATTTGGTTGAGTATCCACACCGTGATACGGCCAAAGCCATAACCAAACAATGCTCCTATAATCATCTGCACAAGGAATGTGAGGATGGCCCCTCCAACCTCCAGCGAGCTGCCCTCGGTAAGAACTCCCGTAAGCACCACAACAAGGATATAAGCCATCGGGTCGTTACTACCACTCTCCAACTCGAGAAGTGGTCGCAGGTTCTCCTGAAGTCCTTGCTTCTTAGTTCTTAGGATTGAGAATACCGAGGCCGAATCGGTAGAGGACATTGTAGCTGCGAGAAGCAGTGCAAATGGCAAGGTTAGCTCAACACCCAGATATGGTGCCAAGAAGAAGGAGAAGGCACCGACAATAATAGCCGTAAGGATAACTCCAAGTGTGGCCATAACCACACCCGGAGCCATAACAGGTCGTATCTCCGAAAACTTCGTATCCATACCGCCCGAATAGAGGATGATACAGAGCGCTACCATACCAATAAACTCTGCGAGCTGCGCCGATTCGAAGTGTACAAAATCGTTGTAGCCAAAGAGCATACCCACGCCCAAGAACAACAACAGCGCAGGGGCTCCAAGACGATAGGCTGCCTTACCAGCAAGTACGGCAACAAAGAGCAACAACGCTCCTACGAGCAAGAAGTTTTCGTTTAACATATCCTAAAATTTAATTATAAGAGCCTACGACATCTCCTTTATCGTTACATCGCCGATAAGGCAATACTCCATATCCACATAGTGGTATAGACCATATGCCACAATGCTACCATTTGCACTGCGATAGCAGGCAAGGATTATTGCCGAGATGTTGCTGGTGGGAATAGAGTCTATCGCACTCTTATCGCCACTCTCTATCGCACTCTGCAACTTACCGAGTTGCGAACGGTCGTAGAATCTCTCGCTGTAGCGCATATAACTCTTCGAAGGGGTGTGATATGGCACATTCTCCTCGCTGCCGCAACGCATCACAGCAACGATAATACCATAAATCATAAGCCCAACGCCCAAGACCAATAGGAGCATACTTAATACCTCCATCGAGCTATCAATGGCTACAAAATTAATAACTAAAAGAACTATGCCAATAAGTATTGTAGCTATTGGCTTAATAATAGGGCGACGACGTGCCTCCACAACGCCACCTGGCAAGGCATACAATGCCTCACAAATCTCAAATGTATTCATAGTGTTGATAATTTAATGTGTTGATAATGATTCTATTGTGGGAATAGGTCCCAAAAGTCACATCAACCACTAAATAATCAACCTCACAAGACGATACAAGTAGTAGTGTCGCGAGTGAGATACAAAGAGAATTTTATGGTTATACAATCCATATCGTGTTGCCGCCATAGTGCTATCTATGGCGTTGACAATTCGTGATATGTTGTGAGATTGCTCGGTACTACGTAGACTACGAGGCAGTGTGCGCGCGAGAGGAGTTATGCTCTGTGCGCTACTCGACGTAGGTGTTACGAAGAGCGAAGCGATAGACGCCTCGAATATCTGCTCCTCGGCGTGTGTAGTACGTTCTGTGGCACTATTTGTAGCACATCTGAACGACGCCTCCACTTCGGTTGCCGATACTGGGGCAATCGAAACAAGAAGTGACACTACAAAGAGCGCTATGCTACAAAGAGACATCATTGTGCTACGAAGGTATAAGTTATTGTTCCACGATGCGATACGGGTGCCGAGCCATCAATCCTAAAGAGTGTTCGACGATTACGTGCAGCGCTCAACGCCTGCTCGTTAAGCTCCGAATTTGTCGAAGAGCTGATACGTGCCGAGGTGACTGTGCCATTGCGATCAAGCCATACATCCACAACAACCACACCACCACTCTT
>JADBON010000102.1:0-5266 GCA_015656305.1 Alistipes sp. | reverse complement strand
CGCTTACTACACAAATGCCGAGTATGACTATGCCCTAACATCAACACCTGCGGGCTTGACGACATTCGCAACTGGAGCGCAGCCATCCACCCACGGCGTTATTGGCGAGTATTGGTGGAACTATGTCGACTCTTCGCGCGTTTCGCTCGTTGGTGATAAGAAGGCGCACCCAGTACCATTCAGCACAGGAGCTATAAGCTGCTCACCACACCGCCTCTCGGCGCCAACGATTGGCGATATGCTTCGTGCCACAAACCCCGACAGCAAGTGCTTCACCGTAGCCATAAACCCTCTCTCGGCAATTCTACTTACGGGACAGAGCGGCGTGGGCTACTGGCCAGAGACAAATAAGACTCATTGGACTACATCATCGGCATATCTCCACACCATACCTTCGTGGGTGAATGAGTATAACCGCAGTGGTAGCAATGCGATGTATGCCCTCAAGCGCTGGACACCGCTATATGCCGCAGCAAAGTATCACAACGACGAGGTGGCGGTAATTGAGGATATCAAGGACAAAAGCACCAAGCTCCTTAGTGACATCAACCTCTCGCTCGGTAACTCCGAGATAGGACAAATGTGCTACACTCCTGCGGGAAATACGATGCTTTTGGAGTTTGCCTCGGCGCTTATTGCTCACGAGAAACTCGGCAGCGACAGCAACCCCGACATCCTAAACATCTGCCTCGACACGTCGCGCTATATAACCTCGACCTATGGCCCAGAGTCTATGGAGTTTGAGGATATGCTTTACCGCCTGGATAAGGATTTGGCGGAGTTCCTAACCTATCTCTACGCCCAGGTCAACGACCCACGAAAGATTGTGGTGATACTAACATCAGACCACGGCACATCACCCTCCTACAACCCCACCTCGGGCAAACACCGCGAGCGCTTCAACGTTCGCCAGATGGAGGTTATCGTAAATGCCTTCCTCGGTGCGCGCTATGGTTCGGATAACTATATCCTCGGCTTTGCCAACAACGCCCTATATATCAACCACCAGCTAATCCTCGAGAAGCGTCTTTCGCTGGAGAGCATCCGTGAGGAGGTGGCAACATTCTTGTTGCAGATGCGTGGCGTGGCAACGGCGATATCATCCTCGTCGATGCGCAACACATCATTCTCGGAGGGACGTAGCCGTCTGCTTCAGCAGAGCTTCTATGCCACTCGCTCGGGAGATGTCGTTATAGATTTTATGCCAGGCTGGATTATCGAAGATAACGCCACACGCTCTGCCTCGGATGCAGGTTATAACTACGACCGCAGGGTACCACTTATAATCTACGGCTGTGGTGTAGAGGGTAAATACTCGCGTAAAGTTGACATCACCGAGGTTGCACCTACCATCGCCCATATCCTCGGCATCGAGCAGCCTTGGGCCTCGACAGCAAATCCTCTCGAGGAGTGCGTAACAGTAAAATAGATAATAAAAACTCAAAAATATGAATACGGACAAGATACAAGATGCTATTATCGAGGAGTTCTCGATGTTCGATGACTGGCTCGACAAGTACGACTACCTCATCAGCCTCAGCGAGTCGCTACCAATGATTGACCCTGCGAAACGCACCGAGCGCTACCTTATCGAGGGTTGTCAGTCGAGAGTGTGGGTGGCTTCGGAGCTTAAGGAGGGCAAGGTCCTCTACTCGGCAGATAGCGACGCCATCATCACAAAGGGTATCATCGCCCTACTCATTAGAGTTATGAATGGCCGCACACCAGAGGAGTTGGCAAACATCGACCTCTACTTCATCGATGCAATAGGCCTTGGTGAGAACCTCTCGCCAACACGTAGCAATGGTCTTCGCGCGATGATTTCACAGATGAAACTCGACGCTCTTGTATACACACAGCAACAAAACAACGCATAGTTATGACACCTGAAGAGATTCTAAATGTTGAGAAAAACATCGTTCTCACACTCAAGAATATTTACGACCCTGAGATTCCTGTCAATATCTATGACCTCGGTCTTATCTACGAGATAAACTTCGAGCCATCGGGTACGGCAGATATCATTATGACACTCACCGCTCCGAACTGTCCTATGGCAGATATGCTGCTTCAGGATATCCACCGCGAGGTGAGTAAGGTTGAGGGCGTACAGCGCGCGAATATCACCCTTACGTTCGAGCCACAGTGGGATAAGTCGATGATGTCGGAGGAGGCACTCATCGAGCTAAACCTCTTATAACGAGCCGTATGAACCAAAAGGGAGATGTCGTAACCCTTGACACACTTATCGAGGGGCGCAAGTCGGAGCTTTGCTCGCACCTTGTGGCGAAGCTCTCGGATGATGATGTCCGCGACGTACTCTCCCGCCTCGGCTTTGAGCGTCTGCAGCGTAAGGCCTTCGAGATTGAGAGGCACTACAAATCGGTGGATAACAATTGGTCGCAGGTTACCTACCAACTTCTCTTGCGCTACCTGCTTGGTTCGCATAATAAGAAAATGGTCGAGAAGCTGACCGCAAAGCTCCACCACAACATCCTTCTGCGCGAAAGCCACACCCTCGTAAACCTCGAGGCACTCGTTCTCGGTTGCGCAGGACTCCTTGAACTCTACGCCGAGGATGAGTATATCCTACGTCTAAAGCAGGAGTTTCAGCACCTCGCAACGAAGTATAACCTCTCGTCGCTAAATGCCTCGGGATGGCGCCTTACGGGCATACACCTCAACAATCACCCGACGCTACGTCTTGTGCAGTTCGCGGCGTGTCTACACCATAATAGGCTTAACATACGCAGTTTTCTGGATTGCAAAAACAACAAGGATGTCGTAAATCTCCTCGCGTGCGAGACCTCGGACTACTGGGTTGAGAAGGTGTCAATGTATAGCAAGGAGTCGAAGCCTGCACGTAAGATTGGATATACGGTGAGTAATATCTTGGCTATCAACGCCATTGCACCACTACTTTACACATATAGCAACTATATCGAGTCACAGATACTCTACGACACGGCACTTGAGATGTTGTATAACCTCACGCCCGAGGATAACCTCTACACACGTCAGTGGCAGAGAGAGAAGCAGATTGCTCACTGCGCCTTCGACACGCAAGCCCTCATACAACTTTCGACGGAGTATTGCAAGCGTGGTCTATGCAACGAGTGTCCTCTTGCACAGCGTCTAATATCCAGAAACGTAGAGTTATAACAATAAAAAACTCGGGACAGCAACTGCTATCCCGAGTTTTTGCTTTGGAGTAAAATTGCACGCCACAATTAGTCTATTGGCAGATGTACACACTCGATACCTACACGGCGGAGCAACTCAAGGCCCTCCTCCAAACGATAGGAGTCGCTGTATACCACACGCTTGATACCCGCCTGAATAATCAACTTCGCACACTCGATACAAGGCGATGCGGTGATATATAGCGTCGAGCCGTCGCAGTTATTTGCGCTCTTGGCAACCTTAGTAATGGCATTCGCTTCAGCGTGAAGAACATAAGGTTTTGTCTTACCCATATCATCCTCACAGATGTTCTCGAAACCCGCAGGAGTGCCGTTGTAACCATCCGAGATAATCATATTATCCTTCACGATTAGCGCACCCACCTTACGGCGTACGCAGTATGAGTTCTCGGCCCACACGCGAGCCATCTGCAAATAGCGAATATCGAACTGTCGCTGTTTCTGCTCCTTATATCCCATAGTGTAATAGTGTTTTCTGTTTGGTTAATTATTGCTCACCATTTCGGTTAATGCCACTCGCCGCCACCCCACTACACCCCAATTTTTTGTTAGAAGGGTGCATATGTGGCCTCGATTAAGAGGCGGGTAGGATGGGACATACTCGATGTATTTCCCATTCTACCCAACGATTGAGAGGTCGCAGATGCGCCCTTATCACAAGAAATTTTTATAGTTTGCCGTGACAATGCTTATACTTCTTACCCGAACCACAAGGACAAGGATCGTTACGACCAACACTCTTATCAACCTTGATAGGCGCAGTCTTACCACGCTCACCCTGACCTGCCTGTGCCGCAGCTGCCATACGTGAAGCCTGAAGCTTGTTAACATCAATCTTCGAGCGCTGCTCACGTGCCTGCTCCATACTCTGGCTGTTGTCGCGGATGTCGAGGTAGACCTTATTCAAGAGTGCCAAAACATCGCGGTTGATATCCTCCAACATCTTCGAGAAGAGCTGGAACGACTCGAGCTTGTAGATAAGGAGCGGATCCTTCTGCTCGTAGGTAGCATTCTGAACACTCTGACGCAAATCATCCATCTCGCGGAGGTGCTCACGCCAAGCGTCGTCGATAGTTGTAAACAACGCCACCTTGGCAAATACACGATATACCTCCACGCAGTCGCTATCCTTACACTTCTGCATCTCAACAGGGATAGAGTAACGCAAGCGGCCATCGGTGAATGGGAATGCCAAACGTGCCGACATATTATTCTCAAACTGCTCGTAGTAGCGCTGCATATTTGGACGAAGGATATCTGCAAAGGCCTTTGCCTTACGCTCGTAGAGCGCTGTAAGGTCGGCAACGATAGCCTCGATAATATCCTTTGGCTTCATCTTATCGTACTGCTCCTCGAGGATTGTGGTGTCGAGAGCCACCTCGCGCAACAAGTCGAACTTAAACTCCTCGAACGAGCAACCCTCGTGAGCCTCCACGAACTTGATAGCATAGTCGTAGCGGAGGTTGTTAAGGTCGATATCAATACGCTCGCCATAGAGTGCGTGGCGACGGCGTGTGTAGATAACCTCACGCTGTGAGTTCATAACATCGTCATACTCCAACAAGCGCTTACGGATACCAAAGTTATTCTCCTCGACCTTCTTCTGCGCACGCTCAATAGCCTTGGTCATCATACCAGCCTGGATAACCTCACCCTCCTGGATGCCCATCTTATCCATAAGTGATGCGATGCGGTCCGAGCCAAAGAGGCGCATAAGCTTATCCTCCAACGATACGAAGAACTGCGAAGAACCTGGATCACCCTGACGTCCTGCACGACCACGCAACTGACGGTCTACACGTCGGCTCTCGTGGCGCTCCGTACCGATGATTGCCAAACCACCCTTCTCCTTAACCTCTGGAGTAAGCTTGATATCGGTACCACGGCCCGCCATATTCGTAGCGATAGTAACCTGACCACTGCGGCCCGCCTCGGCAACAATCTGTGCCTCGAGCTGGTGCTGCTTAGCGTTCAACACATTATGCTTGATACCGCGAATCTTAAGCATACGGCTCAACAACTCCGAAATCTCGACAGATGTAGTACCCACCAACACTGGGCGG
>JADBON010000105.1:0-5030 GCA_015656305.1 Alistipes sp. | reverse complement strand
GATGGTATCGACGAGGTGAAACGTAATAACGAGACTATTGAGAAGGCTGTGGATGTGCTTCGCGACAAGATTCCATTCTGCATCTTCCCAGAGGGTATGCATCAGACAAAGTTCTCGACACTTCCGCTATCGAAGGGTATCTTCCGTATCGCCTTCCAGGCTCAGGAGCTTATGCCCGACGTACCTCTTTATATCGTTCCCGTAGGCATCCGCTATGGTAACTTCATCCGCTTCCGCTCGACAGTGCGAGTGCAGATTGGTGAGCCTATCAACGTTGGCAAGTTTATAGCCGCACGTAGCGATATGCACACCCAGGAGCAGATGAACGATATCCGTCAGTTGCTCGAGGAGCGTATGCGAGAGTCGATTTTCTATATCCCTAATGACGAGGATTATGAGGCTACGTATGAGGTTTGCGGCGCTGTGGTATCAAATCAGCTTAAACTACATCGCAAGCACAACAGAGCATTGAAGCTTCGTGGTCTGAATGCTTACTTTACGGCTAACAACCTCACTGTTAAGCAGATTCAGGAGATAAAGGAGAGCGATCCAGAGCGTGCAAAGAGAATTCTCGACCTCGGTCGTGAGGCTATCGCGATGCGTACGAAGGAGAATATCAGCCTTAAGTCTGTCGCTGCACGCCGACCTATTCTTTCGCGTATTCTTGAGAATGTGATATTCATCATTCTTTTGCCATATCTGCTGCTCACATCCATATTTAGCCTTCCTGCGACACTTATTTGTAAGTTCCTGACAGGAAAATTCAAGGATGCAGCATTCCACAACTCGGTGCGCTTTATCGTCAACATTGTGGTATGGCCAATACTTATGATTATCTACGCCGCAGTAGCATACGCCACACTACCTTGGAAGATTGCCCTTGTAGCTACGTTGGCTATCCTACCTTCGCCATTTGTTGTCGATGAGAGCTACCGCGTGATAAGACATATGATATCAGACGCACGACTATGGCGCAATAAGACATTACGCAACAAGTATAAGCAAATCAGAGAGTTAATGTTTAAATAGAGAATATTATGAAAGTACGTAATATCATCATCGCAGCCATCTTGGCTATTATGCCTTTTGGTGCATTTGCTGCGACGGAACTTCCTACAAGCGACGCAGAGAAGAGCGAGAAAAAGAAGAAGGAGGTTAAGTATAACGAGAACGGCGAGATTATCAAGACGGGCTATAACTATGGCCCACTGCCAGCCGTGGCATTCGATGCTGATAAGGGTTTCCAGCTTGGTGCCTTGCTCAACATCTTCGATTTTGGCGACGGCTCTACCTACCCTAACACACGCCAGAAGTGGTACTTCGAGGCATCGTTCTTCACCAAAGGCTCACAGCTCTTTGTTGTGTCGTACGACAATAAGTTCTCGATTCCAGGTGTGAGATTCTCATCTACCATCACGCTTACCAACGACAAGGCTATGGACTTCTATGGTTTCAATGGTTATATGTCGTACTTCGATGCTGAGCGTGTGGCACTCGGTAAGGATAAGGCCAATAAGGATAATTTTATCTACACCCCAAAGTATCGTGTTAACCGCCTTGCCCTACTCTTCAAGACCGACTTTACGGGCAATATCTGGGATAATAAGTTCTTCTGGGAGGCTGGCTACCACCTCAGCTACATCAAGCAGGGTTATGACAATAAGCAGGCGCTAAACCTCGATAAGATTAATAAGAATAAGGAGGATTACAAGGTGTTCCCAGCCGAGGAGAAGCCTATTTTCGATATGTACCGCGACTGGGGTATTATCTCCGAGGAGGAGGCGTGGGGAGGCGTTAGTAGCACCCTTCGTCTTGGCTTGTTGTTCGATACTCGTGACAAGGAGGCTGCTCCATCACGCGGTATCTGGGCAGAGGCACACGCGATGTTGGCACCAAAGTGGCTCGGCACAACAAACCCTTACTACCGCTACTCGGTTACCTTCCGCCACTATGTGCCTATCGTAAAGAATGATATCCTTACGTTTGCGTATCGCCTTAATTATGAGGGTACTTTCGGCAACGATGCACCATATTACGTATTGCCATTTATCACCGTTATGGGTTCGAACTACGACCGCGATGGTATGGGAGGTTACCGCACTATCCGAGGCTTGATGCGTAACCGCGTGCAGGGTCTTGACGTAGCATCGTACAACGCCGAGCTTCGCTGGCGCTTCGTATCGTTCCAGCTATGGAAGCAGAATATCTCATTCGGTTTGAGCCTCTTCAGCGATGGTACTATGGTTACGAAGAACTTTGATATGTCGTTCAAGGGCGAGGAGCAGTATCGCGCGGAGTATGACGAGTATATGGCACAGACAGGTAACCGCACCGCTGACCGCCCACATATCACCGTTGGTGGTGGCTTGCGATTCATTATGAACCAGAACTTCATCGTGGCATTCGAGTATGGCTTGCCACTCAGCAAGTTCAGCAGCGACCCTCTTATCAAGAATCAGGATGGTAAGGGTGCGTTCTACATCAATACGGGTTACTTGTTCTAATAATGAGCAACGGGCATAAAAAATAAGTGAGGTAGAATCTCTACCTCACTTATTTTATTTTATAATCTATTAGAGTTTTAGGTACTTAACACCCTCACGCTTAACCTCCACAATCGGCTCGTTGCCACTTGTAACACCGATTGGCTGAAGCGAAAAGTAGTAACGGCGATTTACCCCACACTCTTTTCTTTCAAACTCATATATCTCATTTCCACCCAGCGTAAAGAGTTGCGCGCCAAGTTGCACCATCAGGCAGCCACTACTCAATGGCGTAAGCACAACGTTATGGCTAAGGTTAACCCCCGTACCATCGCTACCAATCTCACCCAAGCGGATGCTCTTGTGCTTCTGCCACGTGGGTTTGCTTTCTTTCGCATACGACAGACTATATAGTTTATCCTCCTTAAATGGCTGGAAATTACGTCGTACGACCTGCAAAAAACGGCCATTCTGCCACATACCATCCTGCTTCATAAGCCACCTATGAGTGACAATCGGCTCATCCTCGATAATATCACCCACTTCAACAGGATATATGTAAGGCCTGCCACATTGGTCATAAACGGCATTCATCATAACATCCTCCACAGTTGCCCTACGTCGCGAACCCCCTTGCTGAGTTATATGGTGTTCGAGGAGGTATCCACGACCGTGTGGCTGACTATGAAGGAACTCTCCAACATAGATGCTCTCCAGGAAGCCCTCGCGACCTACATAACCCATACATCCGAAGCCATTAGGCTTACCCTTATCATTAAGTTGGCCACTATATACCGAGCCACTTGGTAACTCAATTTGCCAAACCAAATCATCTAACACAACCATAACAAAACCTCCTATATTCAACAAATTAGACACTACCTATGGCCAACAACACCATAGCAATCAATATAAGTACAAGGTCGATAACCTTCGAGCGGACGTTACGCTCACCAAAGAGCAACACTCCGCAGACAAACGTCACGATAACCGACGAGCGGCGTATCATCGACACCACGGCAATCATAGCACCATCGCAGTCGAGAGCGTGGTAGTAGAAGAAATCGGCACACGATACAAAGAGCGTGATAAGAGGTATGGTCCAGCGCCATACGAAATGCTCGTCGCGACGGCGTGGAAACCACAACACACACGCCACAATAGTCATCATAAGTAGCTGATACAGACCAAACCAACTCTGCACGAAGAGCGGATGGAGTTCGTGCGCCGAGATGATATACTTATCGTAAAGGCCACTCACCGCACCGAGCAACATCGCCAGAAAGAGCGCCCACACATAGCGGTTACTGCGGAAATCTATGCTCTCCCTCTTTCCCGAGCGACTTAAGAGATAGAGCGAAAGGATGGTAAGTAGCACACCACCCCATTGCCACAGATTAAGACGCTCGCCAAAGAGCAACGTAGCACCCATTAGCACCACAACAGGGCGCATAGCATTCACAGGGCCAACGATAGTAAGTGGCAGATGTTTAATAGCGTAATAACCACACAACCACGAAGATAGCGTGATAGCGGATTTAAGTGCCACGAGGAGATGATTACCCACCGTGCCACGCGACGACTCAAAGAGAGTGCCATCAAAGACTCCCCATCCCAACTCCGCATCGAGAATTACGGGAAGAAAGAGCAACGTAGCAAAGAGCGTATTTAGCAGTAACACTGGAATTACGGCATTCCCAGCAAGCGAGCGTTTCTTCGCCACGTCATAGAGGCCAAGCAGAAACGCCGATATGAATGCCGCACCCACCCACATAACTATGCGTAGATAAGAAGGTTAGCAATCAAGCATACCGCCAACGACATACTCGCCAGGGCGTTAAACGTACCAAAGGCAATGCCGATATTGCGCTGACGCTGTGGCGTAACGATATAATGCTCCGAGGCTACGATGCCCGAGAACATCGCACAACCAACATATAACAACCACGTCTGCGGCTGAAACGAGGCATACCACAACAATATAGCGATGCTTGCAGTGTGAAGCAATGCGCTGATAACGAGCGATGTAGTAGCCGAAAAGTGCGAAGGAATGGAGTGCAGACCACGCTGACGGTCAAACTCCGCATCCTGCAAAGCATAGATGATATCAAAGCCCGCGCACCACGACATAACAACGAGCGCCAACAACCAGCACTCCAAAGGTGCAGCACCCGTAACAGCCATCGTAGCACCCACAGGTGCTATACCCAACGACACGCCGAGTACGATATGCGCAAGGGCGGTAAAACGCTTGCAGTAGCTATAAAACATCACAATCGCAAGTGCCACAGGCGAGAGCCAGCCACATAGCGGATTAATCGAAGCGGCAACGGCGATGAACAACACCGCATTTACAACCACGAAAATCACGGCGCCACGTGCCGAGACCCTACCCGCAGGAATCTCACGCATCGCAGTACGTGGGTTCTCGGCATCAATCTTTCTATCAGCCCAGCGGTTAAAGCCCATAGCGACGTTGCGGGCAAAGACCATACACGCCACAACCTGCAACAGAAGCAACCACAGAGAGTGTGATGGCTCGTACGT
>JADBON010000278.1:0-2385 GCA_015656305.1 Alistipes sp. | reverse complement strand
TGAGAGTGAGTATCACGGAGTGCAGTATGTTGCCGATGTGATATGTCGTATGGTGCATACGCACACCGAAAACGCTTCGGTACGAGATATTTACGAGGAGTTGCCTCCATTCGTATTGGGACTCACAACGGGTCGCACACCCTTGGGCCTTTACCGCGAGTTGGTGAAGCGTCATAAGGAGGGTGAGATTTCGTTCAAGAACGTTGCGGTCTACTCGCTCGATGAGTTCTATCCTATCAGCAGCAGCGACCAGCAGAGCCGTAACTATCGCATCCACGATGAGTTCCTTCAGCATATCGACATCTTGCCAGAGAATGTGCATATCCCAGATGGTACGATTCCAGAGCGTGAGATTTCGGAGTATTGTGCGGCATACGACAAGTCGATACGTAAGATTGACCTTATGATTATTGGCTTTGGCGAGCAGGGACAGATTGGCTTCAACGAGCAGGGTTCCTATGCAAAGTCGACAACTCGCCTTGTGGAGCTATCGCATAACTCTCGAAAGATGCAGTCGGAGCGTTTCGCAGGCTTCGAGAGCACTCCAAAGATGGCTATCACAATGGGTATTGGCACTATTATGCGTGCCGATAAAATTGTGCTTATGGCGTGGGGCGAGGATAAGGCTACGGCGGTGCAGCAGATTGTCGAGGAGGAGATTTCGAGCAACGTGCCTGCGAGCCACTTGCAGGAGCATCCTAATGTGGAACTTGTCATCGACGAGACTGCAGCAGAGAAACTTACACGTGAGCAGACACCTTGGTTGGTAGGCCCTTGTGAGTGGACCCCAAAATTTGTGCGTAAGGCTGTTGTATGGCTCTGTGGCATTGTGAATAAGCCTATCTTGAAGCTTACATATAAGGATTATATCGAGAACTCGTTGGGTGAGCTTTTGGAGAAGTGTGGTACGTACGACAAGATTAACATCAGAGTATTCAACGACCTTCAGCATACCATCACAGGCTGGCCTGGTGGTAAGCCTAATGCTGACGACTCTACACGCCCAGCACCATCGTTGCCTTACCCAAAGCGTGCGTTGATATTCTCGCCACACCCTGATGATGATGTAATCTCGATGGGTGGTACGTTTATCCGCCTTGTGGAGCAGGGCCACGACGTACACGTAGCATATCAGACCTCGGGTAATGTTGCGGTTCACGATGATGTGGTGCTTCAGAATGTAGATACAGCGCGTGAGCTTGGCCTTGGAGATACCTTCGCTGAGGTTAAGACGCTTATCGAGAATAAGCGCCGTGGAGAGCCAGAGCCTCGTGGCTTGCTCAATATCAAGGGTGCTATCCGTCGCGCGGAGGCTCGTGCTGCGGTGCGCTCGTTTGGTCTTAACCCCGATACCAATGCCCACTTCCTTAACCTCCCATTCTACGAGACGGGAGGTATTAAGAAGGGTGAGCTTACCGATGCTGATATAGATATCATCGTTAAGCTGTTGCGCGAGGTGCGTCCTCATCAGATTTATGCTGCTGGCGACCTTGCTGACCCACACGGCACACACCGCACTTGTATGGAGGCTATCCTTCAGGCTTTGGAGGTTACGCAGGATGACGATTGGCGCGAGGAGTGTCACTTGTGGCTATACCGTGGTGCGTGGATGGAGTGGAACTTGGGACTTGTGGATATGGCAGTGCCTCTCTCACCAGACGAGATGCTTAAGAAGCGTCACGCTATCTACCGTCACCTCTCGCAGAAGGATATCGTGCCATTCCCAGGTAGCGATACCCGTGAGTTCTGGCAGCGTGCCGAGGAGCGTACGCAGAACACCGCAAAGCTCTACGATAAGCTCGGTATGGCGGAGTATCAGGCTATTGAGGTCTTCGTAAAGATGTTCTAACGGTATTAAGTCGTTGATAATCAATTAAAAATCTGTTGGTAATGAAGCGCGTATTAAATTTGGTTCTTCTATTTGTACTCTTTACCGTTGTTAGTGCTTCGGCGCAGTCGCTTGTTGGTAAGTGGCGTGGTGAGGTAAAGTTAGACAATTATATGGAGCAGGCTACGGGTGTGGACGGAAGCAATGCTGGTCTTGATTGCTATGTTACATTCAATGCCGACGGCACAGCAATCTCGGAGTCAAAACTCGAGATGTCATTTCCTTTGGATGAGGAGATTGTCTTGATGTGTAGTGTGAAGGTTGAGGCGGGTATGGAATGGAGTTTGGAGGGTAATGAACTTACCGAGAAAAATAACGACCATTTCCGTTATACGGTTGAGGATGTTCAGGCAGAGCCTTCATCTATGGAGGTGGAGATGATGCTTCCTTATTTGAAGCAGGCTATACAGAGCCAATTAGATGCCAATACGAATCCTGCTGCTGGACAGACACGTGTTTGCATCGTTGAGTTTATCTCCGACGATGAGTTTAGCTAC
>JADBON010000128.1:0-4563 GCA_015656305.1 Alistipes sp. | reverse complement strand
TGCTCAACTTGTTGCGGAGTATGAACAGCGTGGTGAGGTACTACTTATCGACTCGGGCGATAGAGTCTCGGGTAACGCCTATGTAGATGACTCGGCGAAGCCTGGCGTGCCTCTTATCGAGCTTATGAACGAATTAGGCTACGACGTTGCGACGCTCGGAAACCACGAGTTTGACAAAGGTTCCGAGGTGCTAAACCAGATGCTTAAGGCCGCAGAGTTTGATGTGGTGTGCGCAAACGTTACGGCAAAGAACAAAGCCCTCGAGCCTCTGCGCTACACGATACGCGAGGTGGAAGGCGTGGAGATTGGCTTTGTAGGAGTGGTTGATACCGACAACTATGGCTACCCTCTGGGAGGTAAGAGTGCATACGTAGATTACGCCTTTACATCAGATATTGAGACTGCCTACGAGGCGCTTAAAGAGATTGAGAAGGAGTGTGATTTTGTGGTACTTCTCTCGCATATGGGACTTCAGAATGATATGCGTCTTGCCGATCGTGAGGAGTCGTATGATTGGATAGCGGGAGGCCATAGCCACGACCTTGTTGGAAAGAGCATTAACAATACCTATATATCGCAGAACAACAAGAACTTACGTTATGTAACCGTGGCCGATATAAGCGTTGCTAATGGTAAGATTTTAGAGGTTGAATACTCGCAGATAAATATGAGCGAGGTGGCGGCTGATAGCACCTTTAGCTCACATATCGAGGCCCTTAAGGCGAGTGACCCAGAGCTAAATACCACTGAAGGCTACGCCACTGTGGCCGCCACTAAAGAGGGTGTTGCAAACTTCACAATTGAGGCTCTTGCGACATACCCCTACGAGGGTGGCTTCACGCCCGAGGTGACCTTCTACCACTATGGCGGCATCCGTCTTGATGGCTTTGCACAAGGAGAGATTATTCGTGCCGAGATTCTCAACAACGACCCCTTCAACTCAACGATTTATATCGGCAGCCTTACCACTGCGCAGATGCGCGACTTCATACTTCGCAAGTACAATAGCGGTAGCCCCGAGAGCCCCGATAAGGAGTCGCACTACCCCTACTTCCGTAGCGATGCTTCGTACCGCATAATCTTGGGCAACGAGCCTCAAACAAAGCCCGATGCCGTAGCCATAGAGTTCGACATCGAGGAGGGTGAACATCGCGTTGCTTTGTGTAACTACATTGCTGAAAACTACATAGATAGCACCATCGTAGCACGTCAGCTTCGCCCTACGAACATCACCGTCCGCGAGGCTATGCTGCGTCATATCCGCACCTTCAACGCTACGGGTTATACACCCAACAACGAGTGCCGTCAGCAGGAGGTAAAACACTAAAACCAAAGAGTATGCTTGAGAATTGCTTTCAACACGAACTTATAGAGGCAGGTTGCGACGAGGCGGGACGTGGATGTCTTGCAGGCTCGGTATTTGCCGCTGCGGTGATACTCCCCGCAGATTTTCACCACCCCTATCTTAACGACTCGAAGCAGATGACCGAGCGCCGCCGTGACGAGCTTCGCAAGGTTATCGAGCGAGAGGCTGTGGCGTGGCACGTGGCCGAGGTAAGCCCCGAACGTATCGACCAAATAAATATCCTCAACGCCTCTATCGAGGGTATGAATATCTCGCTGAAGAGCCTTTCGACCACGCCAGAGTTTGCCGTAATAGATGGAAATCGTTTTCACACCGACCTCACAATACCCTGGCGCACAATAGTTAAGGGCGATGGTAAGTATGCAAACATCGCTGCTGCGTCGGTACTTGCCAAGACTCACCGCGATGAGTATATGATGCGTCTTGCCGAGGAGTTTCCGATGTATGGCTGGGCGAAGAACAAGGGCTATCCAACACGTGAGCATCGTCTTGCCATCCGCGAGTATGGACTCACGCCCTACCACCGTCTATCGTTCAACAGCAGTCCCGAGCAGTTGGAGCTATTCTAAAAATAAAAAGGCTACTTGGAATCTTCAAGTAGCCTTTTTCTTGGTCGCAACAGCAGGTTAATCCAATGGATAAGCCGCTACGAAGCAATCTGCAACGCGAAGCTCCTCCTGATGTGCCTTGAGGTTCGAAACCGTAACATCACCTACGATATAGTTATAGGTATCGGATGTATACTGCTCGCGAATCTTCGTGAAATTAAGCAAGTTACGCTGCTCGGCACTCTTATAACGGAAGTAGACGCGGAAGGTGTGGTCGGTAGTGTACTGTGGCAACACCGAGTCGTTACGCTTCTTATACTCATAGCGATAGTTATAACCACACGCCGTGATATCGCTCAACACCGCAGAGCCTGTAGGATGGCCACCAGCACCACGGCCGAACATAAACTGCTTATCGTAGAACAAGCCCTTGATAACCACGCCATTGAACTCATCCTCAACGCTATAGATATACTTATTTCGCGAGATAAGCTGTGGCAATACGCACATAATAAGGCGGTTGTCAATCTTCTCGACGTGAGCAACGAGCTTTATACGGCGGTCCTTCTCTTGTGCAAAGCGGATATCGGCATCGTTCATCGTAGAGATACCATAGGTAAGGATATTCTCTGGTGCAACGTAGACACCAAAGGCGTGAACAGTGATGATAATAAGCTTATACAACGAATCCCAACCATCAATATCGAGCGTAGGGTTACTCTCCGCAAAGCCCAAATCCTGTGCGAGTTTCAACGCAGCCTCATAGCTCATATGCTCGTTGAAAATCTTCGAGAGGATGAAGTTTGACGAGCCATTGAGGATACCCTTCACCGATGTAAGAAGGTCGTTATCGTAGTACTCCTCGAGGTTACGGATAACAGGGATAGAGCCACACGCCGAAGCATCGTACAACAGCGGAGTATTATACTGCTCCTGAAGGTCGATAAGCTCCAAGATATGGTGGCCGAGCATCTTCTTATTTCCCGAAACCACTGGGATGCGCGCCTTCAACGCACGCTTAACGATATCGTAAGCAGCCTCGGCATCGTCGATAACCTCAACAATAAGGTTGATATCCTTATCCTCGAAGATATCTTCAGCGCGGTTTGTAAACTCTGCCTTCACGCCACGCTCCTTCTCCAAGTCACGAACGCAGATGCGCTTGATATGCACACTCTTCGAGTCGATACGCTGCAATACGTCATAAAGACCACGACCTACATTACCAAATCCAAAAAGACCTATGTTAATATTTTTCATAACTATCTGTGATTTATAAAGTTATCAATAATTCTATTTAATTTCTCGTGTTCCACAAGGAAGCCATCGTGACCAAACTCCGACTCTATGAGATGATACTCCACATCGCGGATATGCTCCCTAAGTGGCGTATGTGCCTCGGGCGGAAAGAGAATGTCGGACGATATGGCAACCACCAACGTGCGGGCCTCGATGCTCTGCAACGCATTGGCTATGCTCTCCCTGCCACGCGCTATGTTATGCGAGTCGACAGCCTCCGATAGGCGGTAATAGGACAATGCGTTAAACCTACGGCGTAGCTTCTCGCCCTGATATTGCTGATAGGTATGCGCACGGCGCGAGAACGACACCTCGTTAAGCTCCTGCTGCTCCTGCTGCGTAGCGTTATATGCCGCACCTCCGCGATAGCTGATAAGGGCAATGGAGCGTGCAACGGCCATACCATCTATTCCCGCATCATCCCTACGCTCGCCCCACGTCTTATCCAAGCGGATTGCCATACGCTGCGACTCGTTGAAGGCTGCAGCCCACGGCTCCGAACAGGTGGTTGTGGCTATAAGCGCGAGATTCTCCATAAAGTGTGGCTCCATAATCGCCCACTCCATACATTGGAAGCCGCCAATAGAGCTACCAATCAGCATCTTAACACGCTCGATACCCAAGTGGCGAGCAAGGAGCTGATGGCAACGCACCATATCACGCACCGTAATCTGCGGAAAATCGTAGTAATACTTCTCGCCCGTAAGAGGGTTTACCGAGAGCGGCGAGGTTGTGCCATAATGCGAGCCGAGGAAGTTGGCGCAGACGATAAAGTAGCGCGTAGGATCGAGGAAACGCCCCTGCTCAACGGTATGAGGCCACCAATCGGCAACATCGGAGTTTGCCGTAAGAGCGTGGCACACCCATATCACGTTATCCTTCGCATCGTTGAGCGTACCAAAGGTATCGTAGGTGATATCGACTTCTGAAAGCACCGCTCCCGACTCCAACACCAGAGGCTCACTACAATGATAGACGTAACTCATATCCGAACGTTTAGATATTAGATAACGCCTGCTCGTAGTCCGCAATGATATCCTCTACATTCTCCAAGCCGAGAGAGATACGAAGCAACGTTGGCGTGATGCCCGCAGCACGCTTCGCCTCATCCGAGAGCTGCTTATGAGTGGTTGACGCTGGGTGGGTAACAACCGATATAGAGTCACCAATCATAGTCATATTTGCCGATAGCTTGAGGCTCTCAACAAACTTCACCGTAGAGTCGAGGTCGCCCTTAAGCTCGATAGTCAACACCGCCGAAGCACCATAACGGTAGTACTTCTGTGCCAAGGCATAGGATGGATGGTCCTCGAAGCCCACGAAGCTAACACGCTCCACCTTTGGGTGCTG
>JADBON010000053.1:0-6817 GCA_015656305.1 Alistipes sp. | reverse complement strand
GGTTATCGACGCTATCTTGTTCCGTATGATTGAGAAGCAGCAGCACCGCGAGGAGATTATCAACGCAGGCTTCGACGCTAACGTTGTGGAGAAGATTCACAAGATGGTTATGGAGAACGAGAAGAAGCGTTACCAGTTCCCTCCTGTGCTTCGCCTCTCGCCTTGCGCCTTTGGTCACGAGTGGCTGATGCCGCTTGTTAACCACTACTGCGATTAACAAGTAACGTCAAGCATAGCAACGCCCCTACAAGACTATGTCACTTTTCAGAGTTATTCTCTCGATAATATTTCCACCTCTGGCTGTTGTAGACCAGGGGTGTGGTTCGTTTTTGATAGTCTTCCTACTAACGCTTATGGGCTGGGTACCAGGCGTTATCGCGGCTCTCATAATACTGAACAAAACTCAAAGATAGTAGCAATGAGTAGAAACATTCAGCATAAGGGTTGCGTAGAGAGCATCGAGGGAGATAAGGTTCGTGTCTTGGTGGCACAGCAGAGTGCCTGCGCAGGGTGTCACGCCAAGGGCATCTGCGGAGAGAAGGGCAAGGAGCGAATCATAGATGTCACAACGCCATACGCCTCGCACTTCGAGGTTGGCGAGCGTGTTATCGTGGCACTTATCAACAAGTCGATGGCATTCTCATCTGTGGTATGGGGCTATGTACTGCCTTTGATAGTATTGCTTGTGGCGTTGTTTGGTTCGAAGGCCTTGGGATTTGAGGATGGCACCTCGGCAATCATCTCGCTATGTAGCGTTGCAGCCTACTACTTTGGGCTATACTTGGGAAAAAACAAAATAGATAAAAAGATAGAATTTACAATTATTAAGGAGTAATGAACACTTTAGTACTGACAGTCCTAACACTCGGTGTGTTAGGTATCGTTCTGGCAATCATCCTCTATTTCGTAGCACAGAAATTCAAGGTTGAGGAGGATCCTCGCATTGATGAGGTTGAGAAGATGTTGCCTGGTGCTAACTGCGGTGGTTGTGGCTTCGCAGGATGTCGCGCAATGGCAGATGCGTTGGTTACGCGCGAGAATATCGCATCGCTCTTCTGCCCTGTTGCTGGTGGTGCTACGATGAGTAGCATTGCTGGTTACCTCGGCAAGGCTGCCCCCGAGAAGGAGCCTATGGTAGCTACGATGCGTTGTGGCGGTACGTGCCAGAAGCGCCCAAAGGTAACCCACTACGACGGTGCGTTGAACTGCGCCGTAGTAAACACATTCTATGTTGGCGAGACAGCGTGTGCGTATGGCTGTATCGGCTATGGCGACTGTGTTAACGCTTGTAAGTTTGGTGCCTTGAGCCTCAACCCTGAGACAGGTCTTGTGGAGGTAGATGCCGATAAGTGTACGGCGTGTGGCGCGTGTGTTAAGGCCTGCCCAAAGGGACTCTTCGAGTTGCGTAAGAAGTGGCCAAAGAATCGTGCGGTATATGTTGCTTGTCGCTCTAAGAACCGCGGTGCTGTGGTTATGAAGGCGTGCAAGGCGGGTTGTATCGGTTGTGGTAAGTGTGCGAAGGTGTGTGCCTTTGGCGCTATTACCATCGAGAACAACTTGGCATATATCGACCCCGAGAAGTGTAAGTTGTGCCGCAAGTGCGTGAACGAGTGCCCTACGGGAGCTATTCGTCTTGAGAATATGGAGCCTCTGCCAAAGGAGCCAAAGGTAACCGCACCAAAGAGCGAGGCGGCTGCAAAATAATTAGTAGCAAGGGGCCAATAATTAGGAGCAAGGGGCTAAACAATTAGGAGTAAGAGGCAAATAATTAGTAGCAAGGGGCTAAACAATTAGGAAGTAGCAAGAGGCTAAATAGTTAGGAGCAGAAAGAAGAATTATGAAGACTTTCCCAATAGGCGGTATACATCCGTCAGATAATAAGGAGTGGAGCAAGGATAAGGCAATTGAGGTAATAGAGCTTCCAAACGAGGTTCTCGTGCCGATGATTCAGCATATCGGTGCGCCTTCGATACCTTTGGTAAAGAAGGGTGATAAGGTGCTTACAGGTCAGCTTATCGGCGAGGCCGCAGGCTTCGTATCGGCAAATATCCATTCGCCAATTTCGGGTACCGTAACCGCAGTAGATGACTTTTCGAATGGTCAGGGCTTGCGCCTTACGATGGTGGCTATCAAGCGTGAGGGCGACGAGTGGATGGAGAATATCGACCGCACGGCGGAGCATAAGCGTGAGTGTACGCTCACCCCAGCAGAGATTGTTCAGAAGATTAAGGCTGCGGGTATCGTAGGTCTTGGTGGTGCGCAGTTCCCAACCCACGTGAAGCTATCAATACCTGATGGTCAGAAGGTTGACACGTTGATTATCAACGGCGTGGAGTGTGAGCCATACCTCACCTCGGACTATCGTAATATGATTGAGCGCGCAGAGATGATGCTTACGGGCATAGAGATTCTTATGCGTGCGTTGGGCGTTGAGCGCGCGGTGATTGGCGTGGAGAATAACAAGCCTGATGCTATCGAGCATCTCAATAAGGTTATCGCACGCGACTCGTATCGAGGTATCGAGGTTATGCCTCTTCAGATGCGCTACCCACAGGGTGGTGAGAAGCAGCTTATCGCAGCAACAACAGGCCGCCAGGTACCACCACCTCCAGCACTTCCACTCTCGGTGGGTGTTGTGGTGTGCAACGTATCGTCGGCTATCGCAGTCTACGAGGCTGTGCAGAAGAATAAGCCTCTTATCGAGCGTGTTGTGACTATCACAGGTAAGGAGCTTGGCTCGACACATAACTTTATGGTACGTTTCGGTACGTCGCTCGACTACCTACTATCACTCTCGGGAGGCCTTCCAGAGGGCGATGTGAAGGTGTTGAATGGTGGTCCTATGATGGGACGTGTTATTGTCGACACCACAGCACCTATCATCAAGGGTTGCTCGGGTATCACAATCCTTACGGGTAAGGAGGCTGCACGCGGCAAGGAGGCGGCTTGTATCAAGTGTGCAAAGTGTGTGGAGGCTTGCCCTATGGGCTTGGAGCCATACCTTCTTTCGCGCTTGGCACGTCTTCAGAAGTGGGATATGGCCGAGGAGCATAACACCATCGACTGCATCGAGTGTGGCTGCTGCTCATACACCTGTCCTTCGAACCTTCCACTTTTGGACTATATCCGTATTGGTAAGCAGACGGTGATGACCAACATTCGCGCACGCGCAATTGCAAATAAGAAATAGCTCATAAACCGAATAAAAACGATTTATATATGGCAACCAGACTTTTTGCATCACACTCACCCCACATCCACGGTGGCGAAAATACGCGCCGTATTATGGGCGATGTGGTGCTTGCACTACTCCCAGCCCTCGCCGTATCGACCTACGTGCTTGGATGGAGAGTGCTTTTCATTACGGCAGTTGCAGTTATCAGCTGCGTAGCATTTGAGTATCTCATTTGCCGTTTTCTGCTGAAGCGTCGCTCATCGATTTGCGACCTCTCGGCAGTTGTAACGGGTGTACTTTTGGCGTTCAACCTCCCTACGGGTATTCCTTGGTGGATAGTTGTGATTGGCGCTCTTGTGGCTATTGGCATCGGTAAGATGACCTTCGGAGGTTTGGGTACTAACCCTTTCAACCCAGCACTTACAGGTCGTATCTTCTTGCTTATCGCCTACCCTGTGGAGATGACAGATTGGACTACGGGCGTACCTGATGCGTTGTCAGGCTCGACGCTTCTTCCTGCTGTTAAGTATGCTCCAGAGGTGGTATCGAATATCAATTTCGTAGATATGCTTGCGGGCCAGATGAATGGTTCGATGGGTGAGATTAGCGCCTTTGCTCTTATCCTCGGTGGTTTGTATCTGTTGTGGCGTAGAGTTATCAGCTGGCACATCCCTGTAAGCATCTTGGCTACGATGGCAATCTTCGCTGCGGCGGTAGGTGCTTCGTATGGTGGTGCTATCACATATCAGTTCCCATTGTTCCACATCTTGGCAGGTGGTGCGTTGCTTGGTGCTATCTTTATGGCTACCGACTACTCTACATCGCCTATGACACACCGCGGTATGATTATCTATGGCGTTGGTATCGGTGCGCTTACGATGATTATCCGCTTGTGGGGTGCTTATCCAGAGGGTATGTCATTCGCAATCTTTATTATGAATGCCGCTACCCCACTTATTAACAAGTATCTACGTCCAAAGCGTTTTGGCACTAAATCGTTGTAAAGTATGAAGAGTTCACTAAAAAATATGGTTTTGGTGTTGTTCACCATCACCGCAGTATCTGCATTATTGGTGGCCTTGGTGCAGGACGTTACAAAGGATGCCATCGCTGCGGCTAACCTTCAGGCGAAGAACGTTGCGAAGTTCAAGGTGCTTAACACCTCGGATGCGGAGGCTTTCGTGGCTGCGGACACCACACGTGTTATCGGCGACTTCCGGATTTCGGTAAGCACCGTGAAGCGCATCGCGGATGAGAGCATCATCGGCTACGCTGTGGAGGCTCCAAGCATCACAAAGAATGGCTATGCTGACCGCATCACGCTTATGGTAGGCTTCGTAGAGGAGGGTGACAAATGTGTGGTAAATGGCGTGGAGGTATTGTCACAGAAGGAGACTCCAGGTCTTGGCGCTAATATGACAAAGCCAGGAAATAGCCTCGAGCGCAGCATCTTGGGTAAGGAGGCGAAGGATGTGAAGTTCGGCGTTACGAAGGAGGGTGGCTCGTTTGATGCCCTCACAGGTTCTACAATCTCATCACGCGCCTATGCTAATGCCGTAGAGACTGCATACGCTGGTTACCTCTGGGCTACAAATCGTCTTGCTACAGACGAGGAGGCGTTGAAGGCAGCACCTTCGGGTGCTACAACCGCAACGGGTGCTACAATGACTTATGATAACAACGAGCCTGAGGCTCAGAAAGGAGAGCTTGACAATGAGTAAGCTACAGATTATAACAAAGGGTATTCTTAAGGAGAATCCAACGTTCGTACTCATCCTTGGTATGTGTCCTACGTTGGGTGTTACCTCATCGGCGATAAACGGTATGGGTATGGGTGTTGCGACAATGGCCGTACTTATTATGTCGAATATGGTGATTGCAATGATTAAGAACCTTATTCCTGACAAGGTGCGTATCCCAGCCTTCATCGTAGTTATCGCGTCGTTCGTAACAATCATCGAGATGCTTATGCAGGCCTATGTGCCTTCGCTCTACGCATCGCTCGGTGTGTTTATCCCACTTATTGTGGTTAACTGTATCATCCTCGGTCGCGCGGAGGCCTTCGCATCGAAGAATGGCATCCTCGACTCGGCACTTGATGGTATCGGTATCGGCTTGGGCTTCACGCTCTCGCTTACGGTGATTGGTGCAGTACGCGAGGTACTCGGCTCGGGCTCTATCTTCGGCTTTACGTTTGCCGATGGTGTGATGCCTCTGCTCTTCATCCTTGCGCCAGGAGGATTCCTTGTACTTGGTTACTTGATGGTGTTGTTTAACAAAGTTGCAAAACGTTAGTTATAATTGAACATTATGAATATTCTTATAGCAGAAAACATATCGAGCGAGGTACTTCAGGGCTTCGCCACAGGCCAGGTTAGCGTTCAGGCTATTACGCTCTTTGCCATTGTCATCGGTGCAATCTTTGTTAACAACGTAGTCCTCTCACAGTTCCTCGGTATCTGTCCATTCCTCGGCGTATCGTCGAAGGTCGAGACGTCGATGGGTATGGGTATGGCCGTTACGTTCGTTATGGCCCTTGCTACCGTTGTTACGTGGTGCATCCAGCAGTATATCCTTGTGCCATTTGGCATTGAGTATATGCAGACCATCACCTTTATTTTGGTTATCGCAGCATTGGTACAGATGGTAGAGATTGTTCTTAAGAAGGTATCTCCAGCGTTGTATCAGGCTCTCGGTATCTTCCTACCACTTATCACTACAAACTGTGCGGTGTTGGGTGTTGCGATTATCACCGTTCAGAAGGACTTTGACCTCCTTACAGGTGTTATCTACGCCGTAGCCGCAGCTCTCGGCTTCGCCCTTGCATTGATACTCTTTGCTGGAATCCGCGAGCGTTTGGAGGTGGAGGATACCCCAGAGGCTATGCGTGGTGTGCCTATCGCACTTATCACAGCAGGTCTTCTTGCTATGGCATTTATGGGCTTTGCAAACGTAGTGCCATTGCCATAAAGGGCTACACAACAAAAGATTAAGGGTGTCCAACCGTTTGGTTGCGACACCCTTTTTTATATACCTACTATTACTATGGACAAAAAAAGAGGTGAGCGCAATGCTCACCTCTTTTTCGAATATATACGGCTTGATTACTCAAGGCCCATCTCTGAACGGAGTCCAACGAGAAGGTCGTCATAATCACGCAAACCTGTACCACCTGGGATTGGGTTACCTGTGATAACATTCTCCTTAAGGTTAACCAACTCATCAGTCTTACCCTGGATAGCAGCCTCGTTAAGAACCTTTGTAGTCTCCTGGAACGATGCAGCAGATACAAAGCTTGATGTCTGCAATGCTGCACGTGTGATACCCTGAAGAACCTGGTTAGATGTTGCAGGAACGATAGGACGTACCTCAACCAACTGAAGGTCACGACGCTTCAACGCAGAGTTCTCATCACGCAATCTGCGGAGTGAGATAATCTGACCTGGCTGAACTGTCTGTGAGTCACCCGCAGAGGTTACGACAACCTTATCGTAAAGCTCGTCGTTAACATCCATAAACTCCCACTTATCAACAACCTGATTCTCGAAGAAGCGAGTGTCACCTGGATCCTCAATCTGTACCTTTGACATCATCTGACGAACGATAACCTCGAAGTGCTTATCGTTAATCTTTACACCCTGC
>JADBON010000042.1:0-7412 GCA_015656305.1 Alistipes sp. | reverse complement strand
GCAGAGGTCGAGAAGCGACTGTCGATAAGGTGTATCGTCATACTTATGAAGCAGGTGCATAGCACGTGTTAGGTATGACTTCAAAACCTCTGACGCAGCCTCCAGACCACCTCCCTCAACAACAATATTGTGGAGTTTGTCGAGAGCCGTATCATCCTGGTCACAACGTCGTAAAAGCTCCAAAATTTCGGCACGCTGCTCCTCCGAACAACGCTCCATAACCTCAATCAGTGGCAATGTGATTTTATGCTCACGAAGGTCGTTATTCGCAGGTTTTCCAGTGTTATTATCACGCTGATAGTCAAGAATATCATCTTGAATTTGGAAGGCAATGCCTATCGCCTCGCCAAACTTACGCATACGCTCCACATCTCCGCGATTAGCACCCACCGACAAGGCTCCCAATGCTGCGCTTACGCCGAGCAAACTTGCTGTCTTTTGGTAGATGATTGCGAAGTAATCCTCGCGTTTGGTGTCCATACTCTTTGCGTGCTGGCTCTGCAACACCTCACCCTCGCAAAGTGTAGCCATCGCCGTGCCAATGTAGGAGATAAGGTCATACTGTGCCGATGCCATACCGAGCGACATTGTGCGGGCAAGGATGTAGTCGCCCAGGATAATCGCCATATTGCTCTGCCACTTGGCATTTACGGATGGCTTTCCGCGACGCTCATCTGCCGAGTCGAGAACATCGTCGTGGATGAGTGATGCGGTGTGAATCATCTCGACAAGCATTGCTGCGAGATAGGTGCGCTTGGTGCAGTGTTGTGTCTGGCCACTAAAGTCACCCTCACGAGCTGCGATAGGGCTATGTAGCGAGGCTGTTAGCAGTGTGAGAATAGGTCGCACACCCTTGCCTCGTGACGATAGGGCATAGGTCAACATCTCCTGAAGGAGTTCTCCCTCGGCCGAGAAATTATCGGCGATAAAGGCATCAAAGGCTTCGAGGTCCTTAAGTATGGGTTTGCGTATGTCGTTAATAGATATCATACGAGTGTAAAGTTTTCAATTAGGCAAAGATAACGATTTTTTGTCAATTTATAGTATGATGTGCGAAAAATTAGAAATGACACTCTCTTTTCACAAATTTTTATTAACTTTGCCCGATTAATTCTTTTTTATTAAGGTATGGAGGTGAGTAACGCAACAAAGATAACCCCTATGGAGGCTATCGTGAAAGTGGTTTATAGCATCGCACCCTGGGTTGTGGGCGTGGTGTGTTTCTGGCTTGTAGGCTACCACTTCTATGCTCCGCAGTTCGACGGTAAGTCACTCTCGCAGGGTGATATAGCGCAGTATGCTGGTATGTCGAAGGATATAAAGGAGCATCGTGAGGCTACGGGTGAAGACCCTCAGTGGACAGGAAAGATGTTTGCGGGAATGCCGGCATACCTTATCGACGTTGAGTACCCTGAGCAATATGTTAAGCACACCGCATCGCCACTCATCAAGAGTGTTGATGGCCCTATGAATATGACACTGTGGGCTATGATTCTGATGATGGTTGCCGTGGTGCTTATGGGTGTTAACCCCTGGATAGGTATCATTGCGGGTTTGGCCTATGGTCTCTCGACCTACTTCTTCCTCATTATCGACGCGGGACATATCACCAAGATGTGGGCATTGGTCTATGCTCCACCTTTGGTTGGTGCGGTGTGGTACGCCTTGCGTCGTAATATGTGGGCGGGAGCCGCTCTTGCTGCACTCTTTGGCTCGTTGGAGTTGGGTGCTAACCATCCGCAAATCACTTACTACTTCCTCTTGGCTTGTGTGGCACTATGGATTAGCCAGCTGTGGACATCGTGGAGAGAGAAGGCTCTTAAGGAGTTTGGATATCGCACTGCGGTGTTGGCCGTTGCGGCACTATTGGCCGTAGGCTCGAATGTCGCACCATTGTGGTACACGGTCGAGCATCAGAAATATACTACACGTGGCGATAGCGAGGCTACATCGCCATCTACGGCGCGCAACGAGCGTATCGCCTACAACACTGCCTGGAGCTATGGCATTGGCGAGAGCTTCAATATGTTGGTGCCAAACTATATGGGTAGTTGGTCAGGAGATTTCAATGTTGAGGCTGCGGAGATTTTGCAGAGTCCTAATGCGCAGAATGCTCTCTTCAACCTCTCGGTTGATAAGTTTGTTGATGAGATATCGGCGGAGTATCCTGGCCTACGTCGCTGGGATGTTGTCGATATGCTCGAGTCGGGCGATGAGCAGATTATCCAGAGCGTGGAGGCGATATACGACGACTACGCTCATAAGGCGTGGGCATATACCTCGAACTATTGGGGCAGTCAGCCATATACCGCAGGCCCTACCTACCTCGGTGCGGCGGTGATATTCCTTGCGGTGTTGGGACTTATGCTCCTTAAGCGCCGCGATGTAGTGTGGATAGTTGTCGTGTCACTCTTTGCGTTGCTTCTTGCGTGGGGTGGCAATATCCTCGGTTTTTATGAGGTTATGTACGATATTCTGCCAGGTTATAGCAGCTTCCGTACGGTATCTATGGCATTGGTGGTTGTGGAGTGGTCTATGCCTCTGTTGGCAGCTATGGCACTCTGGGCGTTGCTCAAGAGCGAGATGGATGCCAAGGCGCTAATCCGCAGAGTGGCTATCGCCGTGGGTGTTATCGTGGTAATCGTTGTTGTTATGATTGCTACGGCGGACTATGGCGTGGAGGGTATATATGCCCAGCTGGAAGATAAGTTGTGGGTAGACCAACTTCGTGAGGCGGCCTACGATGCTCGTCACGGAGCCTTGATTGCTGATGCCCTACGTTCATTGCTCGTGGTGTTTATCACTGCGGCTATCGTTGTTGTGTATGTCGTGATGCGCGACAAGGTTGCGGCGAAGCGTTATCTCACTATCGGCGTAGTTGTCGCAGTTGGTGCGGTTGTAGTGTGGGATTTAGTGGGTGTTGCAGATAGATATCTCGGCCAGGATAAGTGGCTCGATAAGGCCCCAACGACTCTTGAACCTACCGAGGCTGATAAGCAGATTATGGCCGATGAGGAGCTTGGCTTCCGTGTTCTCGACCTCTCGGGCGATCCATTCACAAGTGCGCGTGCCTCATATTTCCACCGTTCGGTAGGTGGCTATCACGGCGCGAAGTTGGGACGTTATCAGGATGTTATCGACCGCTATCTGTCGAAATTTGATGCCAATGTGCTTGCTGCGCTTAATACCCGCTATGTCATCTACGATGGCGAGGCGCTACCTATGACGTACGTCACAGGTGTTGAGCCCTATGGCGCTGCGTGGTTTGTAAGTTCTGTGGAGCGTTGTGAGGTGCCACGTATGGTGCTTAAGGCGATTGGCGAGGTAGACCTTAGCGATGTTGCCGTTGTTACGGTTGACGACGAGGGCCTCGCAGATAGCTACGACGCTTCGGGCGTGATAGAGTTGGTGGAGTATGCTCCAAATAGGCTGAAGTATGAGTATAGCGCACCTGCGGAGGCACTAGCGGTATTCTCGGAGGTCTACTTCCCCGAGGGTTGGAGTGTTACGATAGATGGCGAGCCTGCGGAGTACTTTGCAGCCGATTACGTGTTGCGAGGTATGGTGCTTCCTGCGGGTGAGCATACTGTGGTGTGGAGCTTCAAGGCGCCACGCTGGGGTGCGGTGTCAACTATAATGGCGATATGCGCTGCGGCGATATTATTGTGGCTTGTGGCGGTTGTTGTATTCTATAAACGATTCTCAAAATATGGCAAGTAAGGAACAGAAGATAAGACGTAACGTACGTCGCTCGTATATCATCTCGACTATGAGTATCACGTTGGTACTCTTTATGCTCGGCGTGGTGTCGTATGTGACGCTGTCGATGCTCTCGGCCGCAGAGCGACTCAAGGATAGCGTTGTTGTGTCGGTGGAGCTAAGCTCCGAGATGGAGGATGTGGAGCGTGAGGAGCTGCTGCGTACCGTGGAGTCTACGATGATGTGCCACGAGGTGCAGTTTATAAGCAAGGAGGAGAAGATTGCCGACGAGGCATTTATCAAGCAGTTTGACGTGGACCTCGATATGTTGCTTGGCGAGAACCCGCTGCGCGATAGCTTCGAGGTTACCCTCTCGAAGGAGTGTTCTACAAGGGAGAGCGTCGAGGGTTTCGTGAGCTTTGTTGCGGAGCTTGAGGGTGTGGAGTATATCTCGATTCCTCCAGTGGATATAGTCGAGGATATGCACACAACTATCTCGCACCTTACAATCGGTTTGTTGATATTCCTTGGTGTGTTGCTCATCATCTCGTTGCTGCTGCTCAATAACACCATCCGCCTTGCTATCTACTCGAAGCGCTACCTTATCAACACTATGAAGTTGGTGGGCGCTACGAAGTGGTATATTATGCGTCCATTCTTGGGTAGTGCGCTTAAGCAGGGTATTGTGGCGGGCCTCATCGCCGTGATTATGATTTGTGGCATTGTCTATGGCGCCGAGAGTTATACGTTGGAGGGTATCAAAATGCTCGACTATCGTGAGGTGGGCATCATTATTGGAGCGGTTATGAGCTTGGGTGTAATTATCACGCTGCTCTTTAGTGCCTTCGCGGTGAATAAGTTTGTAAATATGAAATCCAATAAAATATATCTCTACTAAGACTATGGAGAATAAGGATAACAAGATGGAGAAGGGACGTATGCCCTTCACGATGAAGAATTATGTTATGATGCTTGCGGGACTCTTGGTCATCGTACTCGGCTTTGTGCTTATGTCGGGCGGTGGCGAGCATACCGTAACGGAGTTCGACGAGTCGATATTCTCGTTTCGCCGCATTACACTTGCCCCAGTGGTTGTCATCGCGGGCTTTGTTGTTGTTGGTGTAGCTATTATGAAGCGTTTCGAACCCACAGATAAGGAGTAACGATGAGCGTTTTAGAGGCAATAATTTTGGGTATCGTGCAGGGACTAACCGAGTTTCTCCCTGTGTCAAGTAGCGGACATCTTCAGCTCGCCAAGGAGCTTCTTGGCGTAGAGCTTGAGAATAACCTTACGTTCGACGTTATGCTTCACGCCGCTACGGTGTTAAGCACTATCGTGGTGCTATGGAGCGAGGTGTGGTGGCTTATAAAGGGACTCTTCACACGCGGTATGAACGACGAGAAGAGCTACTTCCTAAAGCTCGTGGTGTCGATGATTCCTGTGGGTATCGTAGGCCTCCTTATGCGCGATAAGATGGATGCGCTGCTGGCCTCGAACTATATTATGGCGATTGTGGGAGCGATGTTGCTCCTCACGGCAGTGTTGTTGGCCTTTGCCTACTATGCCCGTCCTCGTCAGCGCGAGAGAATCTCCTATCGTGATGCATTTATCATTGGCGTTGGTCAGGCTGTGGCTACTATGCCAGGTCTATCACGTTCGGGTACTACCATTGCAACGGGCTTGCTGCTCGGCAACCAGAAGGGTGCTGTCGCAACATTCTCGTTCCTTATGGTGTTGGCGCCAATCCTCGGCCAGACACTCCTCGATGTTGTGGATGGTGGCTTTGCCGTTACGGGTATCAGTGTAGAGGCTCTTGTTGCGGGCTTCATTGCAGCATTTGTCGTGGGATGCTTGGCGTGCAAGTTTATGATAGGCGTTGTTAAGCGTGGCAAACTTATATGGTTTGCACTCTACTGCGCCGTTGTCGGATTGATAGCAATTGGAACATATATATTCTAACCTTAGATAGTAAATAGATGAGTGAGTTTTCGTTGATGAATGTCGATTTCCCAGAGGGTTATGTCGCACTGATTGACAAGCCTTATGAGTGGACGTCGGCAGATGTAGTTCGAAAGATAAAGTTTCAGCTCCGCAAGTGTGGCTTCCCAAAGATTAAGATTGGCCACGCTGGAACTCTCGATCCTCTGGCTACGGGTGTGTTGCTCGTATGTATAGGTCGCGCTACGAAGAGCGTTGAGGCGTTGCAGGCCGAGGAGAAGGAGTATGTGGCAGAGCTTCAGCTTGGTGCTACAACCCCTTCGGGAGATATGGAGCACGAGGTAGATGCCACCTATCCTACCGAGCATATCACACGTGAGGCTGTCGAGGAGGCATTGCGAAGCCTTTGTGGTGAGCGTGAGCAGCTACCTCCGTTGTACTCTGCAAAGAAGGTACAGGGTGTGCGTGCCTATGAGTTTGCGCGTGCTGGCGAGGAGATAGAGCTTAAGAAGGCTCTTATAACAATCTACGATATGGAGCTTATGGAGTATGATATGCCTCGCATCAAGATTCGCGTTCGATGCAGCAAGGGTACCTACATCCGCTCCCTCGCATTTGAGATTGGCGAGGCACTCCAAAGTGGTGCTTACCTCAGCTCGTTGCGTCGCACACGTAGTGGTGGTTATAGGGTTGAGGAGGGACACACTCTCGACGAATTTATGGAAAAGTTGCGCGAACGTGAAACAAAATAGCGAGTTTTACGTATAATATTTGTTAACCATTTTATTTCATAGATATGAAGTTATCGCAGTATGGCTATGAGTTTAGCGAGGATATGATTGCAAAGTATCCTACGGTAAACCGTGATGACGCCCGCCTTATGGTGCTTCACCGTGCTACAGGTGAGATTGAGCACCGCACATTTAAAGATATCATAGAGTATTTCGACGAGAAGGATATGTTTGTGTTCAACGACACAAAGGTATTCCCTGCTCGCCTTCAGGGTTGTAAGGAGAAGACAGGTGCCGATATCGAGATATTCTTGCTCCGCGAGCTTAACCGTGAGCTTCGCCTCTGGGATGTTCTTGTGGACCCAGCACGTAAAATCCGTATCGGTAATAAGTTGTATTTTGGTAACGATGAGTTGATGGGTGCCGAGGTTATCGACAACACCACCTCTCGCGGTCGTACATTGCGCTTCCTCTACGATGGTTCGTACGAGGAGTTCAAGGAGGCACTCTATAACTTGGGCGAGACACCTCTTCCACGTTGGGTGCGTGAGACTGTCGAGCCAGAGGATGCAGAGTGGTATCAGACTATCTATGCCGAGAAGGAGGGTGCTGTGGCAGCTCCTACGGCAGGTCTTCACTTCTCGAAGCACCTTATGAAGCGTATGGAGATTAAGGGTATCGACCGTGCGTTCTTGACTCTTCACGTAGGTCTTGGTAACTTCCGCACTGTGGATGTTGAGGATTTGTCGAAGCATAAGATGGACTCGGAGCAGTTTGTTATTACGCCTGAGACTGCCGAGTTGGTGAACACTGCAAAGCGCGATGGTCGCAAAATCGTAGCTATCGGTACAACTGTTATGCGTGCTATGGAGACAGCAGTCTCTGTGGGCGGTATGCTTAAGCCTATGGATGGTTGGACAAATAAGTTCATCTTCCATCCATATCAGTTTACCTCTGCCGATGCCTTTGTATCGAACTTCCACTTGCCATACTCAACACAGTTGATGATGGTAGCGGCGTTTGGTGGTTATGACCTTGTTATG